>JAFGKB010000029.1 GCA_016928755.1 Anaerolineae bacterium
CGTCTCAAGCCGGCTAATGGTGAGATTGAGGACATATGTGTAATGTGGAACACCGTTTCCGGCATCTCTGAGGATAAAGATGTCCAAATTGATTACTATATGTGGGAAAAGGCTGATGGTAGTAATTCAGCGATGGCCCGTGTGACTGCTTTCCCGGCTGCGATTGCGGCGGTGATGGTCGGTAAGGGGTTGATACCTCAGGTTGGCATTATCCCTCCAGAAGATGCTATTGTAGGTCCGGTCTACGAAGAATTTATGCTGGAATTGCAGAAGCGAGATATCAAAATCCTAGAAGTTATCTCCAGTATTGCCTAGTACTCTTTTTAAAAACAGGTGCAACGCACTTAAGAAAGTGCAATGCACCTGTTTTGTTTGGCCCCGGTTTCTGGTGCTTCAAATTTGAACGTTGCCCAAATCTAACTTTAAACTTGAAAGTTTCCTGTTTTTTGTGTCAATCGCTTGTAGTTTCTAATAAAGTTGACAGCGTAATAAGTATACTTATAATAATAAATGAATGACTTTATACTACCGGGATAGGTAACCTATCCAGAGAGGTGGCGCATGAATGATGGTTGCGAGAGAGCATAATCTTGCCGGGGAAGGGGATTTTGAGGGCCTTAATCCTACACTTTATAACCAATTACGGACAGCTCTTTTAGACTCTCATCTGTTTAGTACTAACACAGATTTACAATCTATTTTCCTTGATAGTCGTATAAATCAGTGGCAGTATACTATACCTGTATTATCCATTAATCTGGATGGTTGGGTCCGCTCCCTCATAGACTATCTCTACTACCAGTTTACGGCAGAGGGCAAGAATGCATTGGGTTTGTTCCTCCAGGTCTTGCGTGATCAGGTCTCTCCCTCTGATGCGTATTACGAGCGTTTTAACAAATTAACGGTAGATTTGGAATTATGGATGAACCAGGGGGCTGAGGGCTTGACCGGTTCCCCTGGAGCTCCCCAAATCTTATCTGCTGATGAACTGCGGAACGATAAGAACTTTTGTAACTTGGTGAGTTTGGTGCGGCGGGGCAAAGCACTCCCCCTGGTTGGCCCTGGCGTTTCTGAGGAAGTAGGGGTAGTAACTCATGAAGACCTGATTCAGGAATTGCGTGAATTTGCTCAGCGGGTTGATGTTGAGCTTCCGCCGGGCCTCTCGTTTCCTGATGCTATGTCACTATTGGAGGGTGATGAGGGTCGCCGGCGCCAGATTATAATGACTACGTTGCGCAACAAGTTCCGCTATGTGCGTCAAGTTACACCGGCCCCTTATCGTCGGGGGACATATCGCCTATTACGGGCGATGTCGATGCTCAACCGTTTAGTGGTCACGACCAATTGGGATAGCCTTTTCTATTATGCTTTGAAAGATGAGGGTAAAGCCGTCACTGAAATCTGCACATATTCTCAACTTGACAGCTTTAAGAAAGGACACTCCACAGAATATAATATCATTAAACTGCGTGGTAGCCTGGATAAAGGTCGTGTGACTCTTAACGCACGTCAGCATGATGAACTAAAAGATAAGATTATATGTGGGAAAGCTGATAGACTCTGGAATTATGTCGGTGAGTTATTAGGACAAAAGGCTTTTATGTTGATGGGGTATCGTTTGGATGATGACGGTTTCCTGCTACTCAAAGACCTGGTGGATTATACCCTCGGCCAGGAAGAAGCCGTTGAATCCTATCCCATGTTCTTTATTGCCCCGCTGACATCTGAAGTAGCAGCAGAAGTATCACAATTCGCCCTGCCTATTTCCACAACGGTTAGAAATTTCCTCTTGGCGCTGTTCCGTGAATTAGAAGAATTCACCAACCGGATAGAAGAACTGGATATGGTCTTCAAGCGACGGGATAAGCCCTTTATTGACTTCTACGGTTATTTCAATGGTAAGAGCGCTTTGTTGGATTATACAGAACAGATGGCCGAGGCTTATGGCTGGTTGCCGCAACAGGTTGTACGTGTTAACTTGGACCATCATTTGGATGGTTCCCCTCGTGAGCCGGTTCAAGACATCGGGGAAATGAAAACCATCCTGGCCGAAAGTCTGGGCACTATGACTCCACTGCACAGCTTAGAAGAATTCTCGTATCATCTCCGTGATCGTGAGCGGGTCTTTGTGATTTTTGACGCTACCGAGAATGTTGAGGATCAAGACGCCTTGACCTCTTTTATCGTTAATATTGTGGTGCCGGTTATCCAAGAGTTGAATGCTGGCGGGCAACCCTCGAGGCTGCTCTTGGCCGGACTTTATCCTCTAAAACGTTGGCCCTACGCCCTCCGCCGGGGGTTGCTCTCTCATGCCTTAACACCTTTTGATATCCCTGTCGTGCGCGAAATGGCCCAGAAGTTCCTGTTGGCTACGGACCCCGATTCCCAAGAGGAGTTCTCTGATGCCTTAATTGCCGATGTTATAGCCGTCAGCAGCGGGTATGCTGGCTTTATTAAGGCGATATTGGTTGATTTGACATCCGTTGCTAAGCGTGTGGACGGCCATATACACTTACCTCCCTCACTTGATGAAGCCGCTAAATCTGCATATGTGAGCCAGTTTAATGCCGAAATTGATGCCCATGTGCGTTGGGAAGAGGATGTAGCTCTCAAGCCTGTCTATGAAAATCAACTATGTGTTTTCCGTTGGCTAAATCGCGAAATCGTTGAAGTGCTTGATTTTCCTAAGGAGAAAGACCTGTTCAAATCCCTGGTGCGTATGCATATCCTCTCCTTCCCCAAACACCAATCTGACTTGGTTATTCGCCAGATTAAGATGCTGTACCTCTTCTATCATAACCGCGACGGTTACCTGGTAGCGCATCAAAGGGCACAACAGATTTTCGCCAATGGGATGGCTCAGCTTGTGGACGAGGCCCAGTTAAAGTATATTCGTGAGTGGCTTTTGCACACCGCTTATTTATTACTTGCCTTACAGCCTGATGATCTTGCGGGTCGTCATCAGGAGCTGGTTCTTGCTGTGCAGAATGTTGTACGCTTCCGCACTGATTTAGACGCCCCAGAGAGTATGGGAGAACAATTGATAAACCAGATTGTGGGTTCGGGTGAAGATCAGGGCGATATGGAACTCTCAAATTTATTGCGAACCTGTATCGGGGAGCGCGGTATAGAAGATGTTTTTGATTTGTTGAAACGGGAGGTTGCGGATGTCTGATAAATCTGTGGGGTTGATGCCTAAGTATCCGGTTGCTTATTCTTTAGGGCAACTGGTAGGACGAGAGAAAGAGCAAGCCGTTATCTGCGCTGCGGTACAGGAAGGAGTGCAGGTTGTTTATATAGAAGGGGATGGCGGTATCGGTAAAACCTATCTCCTAGATGAGTCACCCCACTTTTTGAAATCTTGTCTTGAACCCGCCCCGATTTTCTTGAATGTCGTTGATTTTTATGATACGACTATGCACAGTAGTCTGGCCTTGGAAGAGGTATTGGCCCGCCAGATAAAGTTGATCGGCAAGGGTGCGGAGGTTGCCGGTATGGAGTCCTTTTTGCTGGCTTTGGACCAATACCGTACCGGTGCTAATCTTGAACAGTCTGTTTTGCACCAGGCATTTGTCAGAGCTTTTAATCAATGGGCCGAAAATCGGTGGGTAATTTTGCGTTTTGATACTGCCGAGTTCTTGCAATACGGTCAGGATGAATCCATTTTAATGCAAGGGGGCGAGGATTGGGGAGAAGAGGCTTCTGCTATTACGTGGTTGTGTACGTATCTGCCCCAGATGGAACATGTTACCGCGCTTATTACAGCGCGTCCTCGTCTTACTGCCGGTTTGCAGGAGAGATTGAAGGCCGCTTATGCTGATAATCTCTGGATTTATGTACCGCTGAACGCGCTCTCTCTTGAAGATACGAGAACTTATTTCAATAGTTCTAGTTATGGCAGCCAAATCGACAATGTTATGATTGAGCGTATCTGGCTCTTGACTGGTGGGCGGCCTATTATGCTCTCTCTAGCTATTGATTGGTTGGTGCGTGGCATACAGGTTGAGGAGTTTTATGATGTTGATATTGAGACGCTACAAGAGATCAAGTCCCAGAATCCTGAAAAATGGCGCGGTTACATAGAGCGTTTTGAAAAAGCTTTGGTTACACAGTTCCGTTACTTAGATACACCAATGGATGTGGCAGTTTACTATGCAGCCCGGGCGCGTAAGGGTTTTACTGTGCAGATGTTAAGGAAGATTTTGCGAGAATTGTCTGCGGAGAAATATGAGCTTACAGACCAGGAAACCCAGAAGTTGCTCCAAGAGTTGAGCAAACTCTCATTTGTGAAACACCCTCACGGTGCTCGTGAGAACTGGTTCTTTTTGCATGATGAGATGTATGATTTGCTGGACCGCTATGTATGGAATTTGGATTATCCTGGGTACTCCCACCAAGCTCAAACGGCTCGTTTTATGGCTGAGCAGGTTTATGGTGAGGAAGAGGGTACTGGTCTGATTGCTGATGCGACCCGGCAATTAAAAGCGGCCGGTAGTCACACTGAACTATTGGAAGCCCGGCATCTCCTAGAGACATTGCGTACCGAACAGTTATTCTACTGGTTAGAGGCCGATCCGGTCTATGGTTATCGTTTATATGACCGTCTGGATACCCAGGCGTTAAGTCAACGCCGGCGTGAATGGGATGAGTTGTTGAGTATTGAGGTGCTGCGTTTCCTGCATACCTTGCCAAGACGTGCCCGGCTTGCCGGTTTGGTAGAAGGCTCAGATGCTGCAAAAGGTAGCTTCAAAATATCAGAATCTATGAAGCGTGATATGTTGGCCCGTTGGGTCCATCGCTTCCTTGCCAGTGGTGACTCAAAGCAATCGGCATGGGCGGCCGAGCAGTTGTTACAGCAGTATCCCCAGTGGGGTGGGCTTTGGCGTGCGCGGGTGTTAGTGGGACTAGGCGCGGCACGAGTACGTCTTGGATATCATACCGCCGTCGAGCCTTTGCAAGAAGCCCTGGAAATCTTAGCGCAACCTGACCTTGAAGGGGATATCTGGAATATCCGCCATAATCGGGCTACGGCTTATTTATATATGGGGCTGGAAGCGCGGGGAAATTGGAATGTTAAGCGGGCCAGTGAGATGTATGATAAGGCACGGGCCGCTTTTGAGGAAAACGGTGAGCTTGTAGGTGTTGCGCGTGCTCTTAATAACCGGGCTTATGTGGTGGCAGTACAGGGGAATCACACCCAGGCTATTGCAGATGCCTGGCAAGCTAGCCGGTTGCGTGATGGACTCGGAGATGTTGTTGGTATGAGCTTAAGCCTGAATACTTTAGCTATTGCAGAGGATTGGTCGGGAGCTTCTGCCCGTGCTCGCCGTCATGCCCAGGAGGCACTTAGCCTGTTACGCCGTGCTCAGCAGATGGGCCGTCCCGGGTTAGAGCGTAGCATCTCTATGGTGCATTTAAATCTGGGTCGCATCCGGCGACACTTGGCCCGGAGAGAGGCCCTCCGGCCCTTGCATTCTGTGGAATCTGATTGGCAGCGAGCCGAGGAACACCTTAATCAAGCGTTAGAGTTTGAAGATTCTCTTGAGCCTTACTATAGATTTGATCTTTATAATCAGCTTGGCTTATTGTGTTCTAATTGGGGAAATTGGATCGCGCTCCGGTTACCTCATGAACGGCAGAAATATAGGACATTGATGGTACAATCTGACGTTTACTTCTCTCAGGCTGACCGTTTTACCAGTGAGAACAATCTACGGGTAGACCAGGCTAATAACCTGGAAGATTGGGCCTGGGTTTTTCATCTGCGGCGGGCTTATCGGGAGCTTATGGCCGATGAGGAAGATGACGATGACCTCGAAGAGGAGGTCTTTGAGAGGCTGGATAAGGCCGAGGATTTAATCCTGGATTTGATAGACCCTGGTGCAGAAGGTATTCAGGCCCATTACATTGCCGGCAGTATCCATCACCAATGGGGGCGGTGTTACCATAAGTTTAGGGCTGATGTCTGTGAGGCCCTGCGCCATTATGCTCTATCAGTAGCCTATTATGACCAGTTTACACTGGAATTTGTGGAACGTCGAGAATTAGTAATGGACCATATTCAAAATACATTTGCCGAGTTATCGGCTAAGCAGGTAAAGCAGATGGCCGAGGTTATGTTTGACGCTTTGGATGAACGGCATCTAAAAGCTTATAGATTACGACGCTGGCTTAAAGACACAGTTGCCGACGTCTCCCGGCACTAATTTAAGGAGGTCTTCATGGGTGACTGCGCTTGCCACACAAGTAATCCCGAACTGCGTTGGGAAGGTTCACGTTTAGCTTTCGTATTTTTAGAATTGACTCCTGCATGTAATAACCGCTGCATTGGATGTAGTAATGTCTTTGCTACACAGCGTGTCAGTGCACCTCTCACGGGTGATACCTGGATTGATATGATCAGGCGTTTACGCCCCTATATCCGTTGGCTTAAATTAACAGGGGGTGAACCTACATTGCATCCTGATTTTGAGGCGATTGTGGCTTTTTTGAATCAGGAAGGTATACCTTTTCGTCTGTTGACTAATGGACGCTGGATTGCTCCGGCGCGTATTTTAGACCTTTTAGTCGCGAGTCCCGCTTTAGAAAGCTTGTTGATTTCGTTGCATGGGCCGGATGCCGGTAGCCATGAGGCTTTCTCGGGGGTGCCGGGGTCGTTTGCCGAAGCGGTGACAACTATCCGGGAGGCTTCAGATGCGGGTCTCCTTGTAGCTACAAGTACGGTGATTACGCAATATAATTGGAATAGCGTTACAGAAATGTGGCGTTTTGCGATGTCTTTAGGGGCTGATCATGCCGTCTTCAACCGTTATATTGGCTCTCCCCTTCCCGAATTGGAAGCTACAGGAGCGGAGACCGCATCGGCCATCCAGCAGGTCGAGGCGTTAATTGCTGAAGGCCAGAACCTGCGTTTGGGTACACCTGTGCCCCAATGTGTAGTTCCTAATAACACCCAGCAATGTTTGGGCGGCAAAGCCTTTGTCACCGTTGACCCGTGGGGCCGGGTTCGACCTTGCAATCATGCCCCTGTAGTTGTCGGAGACCTGTTGTCCCAATCCGCCGCCGATGTATTGTCTTCATCAGAATTGGCCGAGTGGCGTGCCTATTTTACTCCGGTATGTGCTCACTGTGCTGCGCTTTTAGCTTGTGGTGGTGGGTGCCGGGCAGAGTGGATGCTGCGCGATGATAAGTTTCAGGATGTGTTATTTCCCAAGGTGCATCTCTATGCTCCGGCATGAAGGAGACTCATTGCGCCAGGTTGTTGTGTGCCCACCAGAACGGGTATATGAGGAACGCTCAATCCATCCAGGAAGTTTCTCAACTTCCTGGATGGATAATAACAAACTTATGCCTTATTACATTGGAGCTTTCAAGGCTCTGACCGGGCAACGACTTAGACATAGCCCGCATTTAGCACAACGCTCCTCATAGAGTCTGATTTTCTTATCCACTAGGTAAAGAGCATCGTAAACGCAACTGGTAACACAACGATTGCAGCCGATACACCGCTCTGGGATCAGAATCGGCGGGCTTGGCATTTGTAGCTGCGCTTGACGTAGTGTTAACCCTCGAATATCTGCAAGAGATTTATACTCGTGTTCATCGAGCCATTTATCTAGTTGCTGGGCTATCTTATTGAAAATTCCCGGCCCTTGAGTAATAGCAGCAGTGCAGACTTGCACTGCCGTCGCTCCGGCCATCAGGAATTCAACGACATCGGTGCCGGTAGTAATTCCTCCTACTCCAATGATGGGAATATCGACGACACGGGCTACTTCATAGATTACCCGTAAGGCCAGGGGTTTTAAAGCCGGCCCGGAGAGCCAGCCGTAACCGGTTTTACTGCCTAACCACGAGCGACCGCCGTTTTCAATATCAATACCCAGGGTTGGGCCAAAGGAATTAATGGCTACGATACCATCAACCCCTGCTTTTTGGGCTGCAACGGCGGCCCGGTGTGCATCCCGGAAAGGGCTGAGCTTTACGTAGACGGGCACATCCAGTGCGTCTTTTGCCGCCCGGATTGCTTCCTGCATCGGTGCCGGGTCATCCCCTATATAATGCGTGCTTAGCTCCACTGCATCTGCAAAGGGACGTATTTTGGGAGCCAACTCGGCAATATCTTGGGCTGTATAACCCAGGCCGATAATCAGGGGGATACCGTTAGCCTGGGCGGTCTTCTTTGCCTCCGGGTACTCTTTCTCTAACCACTGTTCTGGTGGTAGTTCCGACCATAATTCTGTATTAAGGAAGTAAGTCTTGAAATCTGCCATATTGGGGGTTGGGACTTCCGCCGCAACGGTAGAGATTGTCTTGGCTACTAAGGCGGATGCCCCGCCGGCAGCGCACGCTTGTAGTGCTTTGCTGTCGTGTCCCGGTGGGCCGGCTGCCGGCATAACGGGATGGTTGAGTATCATACCGGGTAGTTGGGTTGTTAAATCTGCCATAAATATCTCCTGGTATACGCTACGTGGTATGTCAGCTCTGCACACACACCACGCAGCGCTATGTTAAAGTTTTAAGAGTGTGGGTAAGTGAAAATGTACCCGGTTACTTGGTCGCAAATGTATCGATCATCAATTTGACATCACCCAAGGGGTAGAGAATGGGGCAGGTTGCACCACGCTTGACATACTCCATCACTTTCTCTCTGGCCTCCTCTGGAGTTCCTGTCGCACTGATACGTAGTACTAATTCATCGGACACATAGATCATTGCTTTTTCAATCTGTTCCTTGGTGGCCGGCCAACCTAAAGTCTCCTGAATCTTCTCTACTGTTTCTTTCTTCACCCCACTGGCCTTGGCGATATGGGGTTGTTGGGCCAGATATTGTGTGAGTAGCATCTTTGCGCCACGAATAGCCTCAGCGCGGTCCTCATGGACAGAGCATACAACTAATTGCGGGCGGTCTAAATCGTAGACGCTGCGTCCGGCTTTACGGGCACCTTTATCCAGTTGCTCCATTGCCATATCGTTGTATTCTGGCGGGACACAGTAATTTAGAACTGCACCATCTGCCATCTCTCCGGTTAGCTCCATCATCTTAGGGCCGGTCGCTCCAATCATTACTGGGATATTGCGCGGTTCACGGCGTCCATGAACTACATCCAACTCAATTCCGTTGACATAGTGAAATTCTCCGTGGTAGGTAACGTTTTCCATAGCCCATAACTTGCGTAAGACTTCGATAGTCTCTTTCATTGCTTTGAGGGGCTTCCGCCGTTCTATACCTACATTGCGGGCCAGGGGGTCCCACCAGGCTCCAATACCACAAATAATGCGGTCAGGAGCCAAATCATCCAGAGTCAGATAGGTTGCCGCCAACAGCCCGATATTGCGGGTCCAGTTGTTAATCACACCGGAGCCAATTTTAATACTCTCTGTGGCGGCGGCATAAGCGGCCATTGGTACGATTGCATCGCGTACCAAGCGACTCTCAGCTTGCCATACGGCTTCAAAGCCACGTTTTTCAGCGTATTGTGCGTATTTCATCCCGTCCCTGATGGGATGAGCGTCCTGAAGATACATAGCAACACGGGGTATTTCATTGTTTGGCATCGTATTTCTCCTTAAAAAATTTTTAGATTATGACTGATTCATTGTTAAAAATATAGTTTTTTATCAGTCATTTAAAGTCTGCTAACGAAATAAGTCTTTCTCAGGGTTACGCTGTATAGTGGTGGCATTGGCCTCGCCGGGGATATATTGCGCCCCCCGAATCAAGACGACGGGTAGAGCTTCTGCCGCTTGTCCTGTCAAGAGTCCGGCTGCTGCGGCTAACTCATCAGCACGGGCTATCATTGTAACTCGTAGTGTATAACCGAACATATCCTTCTTCCCTCTTAAATCTATAAGGGGTAGCATTCCGGCTACTCCCAGGGCAAGATTAACAGTTCCTTCCCGCCAAGGTCGCCCGTGGGTATCACTGATAATGACGGCTATCGCGGCCCCCGTAATCTCCTTAAGCTGTTGGCGTATGCGGCGTGCTGAGGCGTCTGGGTCAGCCGGTAAAGGTAAAACTATCTCTTGACCCGGTTCTGCTAGATTAGAACGATCCACACCGGCATTGGCACAAATCCAGCCGTGGCAGGTCTCTGTAATTAGAATCGGCCCTTTATGGCGTATGATCCCGCGTGATTGTTGCAGGATTACCTCGATATGGCGCGGGTCTTTATCGCCGGCCTCCGCTATTTCCAGTGCTTGCGGTGAAGGTGTGACCGTATTGAGGTCAACAGCACATCCTTCCGCTTTGGAGACAATCTTTTGCGTAATAACCAGGACATCCTTGTCCTCTAATCCTAGATTTACACGGTGCAGTGCATCCATAATAACGGCTACCAGGTCATCGCCGGCTTTTATATTGGGGATGCCCGGCAGTGCATAGAGCTTAATTTGTGGAAGTAGCATAAAGTGGCGGACCTCTTCTATACTTCTGGTAGTCCCGTGATACGTATACCCGCACCCGGTATTTTATAACGTATGTTAATCCCTATCAATACAGATGTGAGGCTTTCAATAGTTTTGGCATTGATAAGGGGTCCGGCATCAATACCTCGGGTGCCAATATCCTGGGCTAATTCGGCCGCAATTGCCTTCGCCTCTTTATCATCCCCGCAAATGAGGACATCACAATCTACCGGATGCCCAATATCTTCTAGGTGGTGTGCTCCCACATTTTGAAATGCCGCGACTACAGGTACAGCAGGGCCTAAAATAGCTTGTGCTTGTTCTGCTGCTGAACCTTCTGGGGGAATATAGACCCGGGCTACTTTTGGTGGTTTTAAAGCCACGGTAACATTGATAAGTAGTTTACCTTGGAGTGTATCTCTTAACGTGGCCAGTAGTGCGTTTTGTGCTGAATATGGAACGGTCAAAACGGCTACGTCACATACCTGTGCGGCTTCCAAGTTAGCCAAGCCCTTAATCAGATCTTCTCCCAACTTCTCATTCAGTTCTGCGGCCACTCGTTGTGCCTTTTCCTCTTTCCGGGATCCAATAATAACATTATGGCCGGCTTTGGCCCACCGGATGGCTAAGCCTGGGCCTTCGTTACCTGTGCCGCCTAAAACGGCTATCGTGTAGTGTTTTTTTTCTGCCATAAATTTCCTCCTTAAATCACAGATTAAAGTACTTGTCGTGTTATCCGCCTCTGCGTGATATTCTTATTTCGCA
>JAFGKB010000209.1 GCA_016928755.1 Anaerolineae bacterium
ACCATTCTTGAACCTGAAAAGCTCCTTTCAACAGTGGTACCACAGATTAAGGACCGCTTTGACCTTTACCACGTTCATGTCTACACCCTGGATGAAGAGGCTGGGGAATTAGTGATGCGTTTTGGTTCCGGTGAACCGGGCCGTATTATGCGGGAGGATGGTCATAAGATTTCGCTGCTAGAGGAGAACAGTCTGGTTGCCCAGGCCGCCCGAACGGGTAACCCGGTAGTCGTCAATGATGTTACCCAAGATCCTAACTTTATGCCCAACCCCCTGTTGCCTGATACGCGCTCTGAAGTCGCGGTACCTGTGAGTATCGGTGGCCAGATATTAGGTGTTGTGGATGTACAGGATGACGAACCAGATCGTTTCACCAAATCTGATATTAACGTTTTCACCACCCTCGCCGCTCAGATTGCCGCGGCATTACAGAATGCACGGCTCTTTAATGAGATTCAACTTACAGCCGACCGCCTACGTGAGGTTGACCGTCTTAAGAGTGAATTCCTGGCGAATATGAGCCATGAATTACGCACCCCGATGAACTCTATTCTCGGCTATACTGAAGTGCTCTTGATGGGAATTGATGGTGACCTTGACCCGGAGATGTTACAGGATGTCGAGGCTATCTATGAAAACGGCCAACATCTACTCCGGTTGATTAATGATGTCCTTGACCTGGCCAAGATTGAGGCTGGCCGTATGAGCCTGACAATGGAGGAAGTCTATGTAGACCTGCTTCTGGATGAAGTTAAGACCAGCAATATCGGTCTGCTGCATAAGCGACAGACACCGGTCGAGTTTGTAGTCGAAGCCGAGGAAGACTTGCCTCCGATTCAAGCTGACCGTATCCGCCTTAGTCAAATCCTCAATAACCTGGTTTCCAATGCGGTAAAGTTTACAGAAAAGGGTTACATCTGGCTCCGGGCTTATCAGGATGATAGTTGGGTGTGTATTGAGGTTGAGGATACCGGTATCGGTATTTCTCAAGAAGATATGGGCAAACTCTTCGAGCGCTTCCAACAGGTTGATGGTTCCACAACCCGGCGCGCAGAGGGTACGGGGCTAGGGCTTTCTATTACCCGTCACTTGGTTGAGATGCATGGCGGCAAGATCGAAGTTTTCAGTGATGTTGACCAGGGTAGTAAATTCTTGATCCGGTTACCTATTCCCGGTTCTGCTCCAGATCCTGATCCAGAGGCTGTTATAGAATAGCAATTCTTGGGATAGTCAGGAAGCATATATAAGCGTAGAATGCCCGGCACTGACTTGCAAGTGTCGGGCATTTGGTAGATAATAGGGGGTAAGTAGAATTAAGTTAAGCGTTGAAATAAATCGGGGATTTTGTAGCGCGTACAATCTTATGTCCAGCTTGGAATGGTTGAGGAAATGAGTGCTAAGGGAAAAAAACCACTTATTCTTGTAGTCGATGATAATAAACGTAACGTCAAACTCTTGGTTTCAATTCTAACACCCAAGGGATATGAGATTGCCAGCGCCTATAATGGCCGTGAGGCACTGGATAGCGTGCGGGAAATCTCACCTGATCTTATCTTGTTGGATGTGTTGATGCCTGAGATGGATGGCTTTGAAGTAGCACGGGTCTTGCGTTCTCAACCTGAGACTCGCGCGATACCCATTCTAATGCTTACGGCTCTTCGGGATATGCAAGATAAGATTAAGGGCCTAGAGGCGGGGGCCGATGACTTTCTCAGCAAACCTTTTAATGCCATTGAGTTGTTGGTGCGTGTGCGCGCTTTATTGCGCATTAAACAGTTACATGATGAATTGGAGATTAAGAATAATCTTTTGGAAAATGTCTTGACCCATTATGTATCCAAAGAAATAGCGGCTGAAATTCTGAGCGATCCGGAACAAAAACTTCAATTGGGTGGGAAAAGTTGTAATGTCAGTGTTTTATTTGCCGATATCCGCGGCTTTACTCACTTTTCAGAACAGCACAAAGCATCCCAAGTGACATTAGTTCTTAACCATATCTTTAACAATTTGGTACCCCCGATTTATGAAAATAGTGGTACATTGGATAAATACTTAGGGGATGCTATTATGGCTTTTTATGGTGCGCCCCTTCCTAGTCCTAATACTGCTGAGCAGGCTGTGCGGACCGCGGTTACAATGCAGAAACGCTTCTCAGAATTGCTTAGTAGTGGTGATCAATTATTGCTTAGCACGTTAGGCCTTGGGGTAGGGATTTGCACCGGTGAAGCAGTGGTGGGAAATATAGGTTCAGAGGACTTGATGGATTATACCGTCATCGGTAATACACCTAACATTGCTAAACGTTTGCAGGAGCACGCCAAACCTGGACAGATTCTAATTGATGCACAGACCTATCAGGCGGTTAAGGAGCTAGTTGAAGTTGAGCCTACAGAGCCACTTCATCTGAAGGGCCGTTCCGACTTGGTGTCAGCTTATGATGTGTTATCTGTAAAAGATGCTGAAGTAGATGTTTGATCATAAGTATTTAGCTAGATAAACGGAGTGAATTATGCCAACACTTTTTTCAGCAGTGCGTTGCTCAGAGTGCGGTCAGCTTATGGATCCGGACCCTTATACGGTAAAGTGTAGTCGGTGTGGTAGTTTGTGGTTAGATGCTGTCTATGACTCGGCGGCTTTACCTGGGAACTGGACCGCTTTGTTACGTGATCGTCCTTATACTTTGTGGCGTTATGAGGAATTTTTGCCTTTCCCTGACGATTTCCAACAAGTTAGTATGGGAGAGGGTTGGACACCCCTGACCCATGCCGATGGCTTGGAGCGTGAGACCGGTCATGCCGGTATATGGATTAAAGATGAGCGGCAGAGTGCTACCGGTTCCTTCAAAGACCGGCAGGCTTCTGTGTCCGTCAGTGCTTTGAAGGCCCAGGGTATCAAAGAAATAGTCCTGGCTTCGACCGGCAACGCCGCCGCCGCTTATGCCGCCTACTGTGCCCGTGCCGGGATTAAGTTATGGGTCTTTCTAAGTAGCAGCGTGCCGGCGGAGAAGATGCGCGAATTAGCCATCTATGGGGCTGAGGTCATTAAACTCACCGGTACTTACGACCAGGCCAAGTCGGTTGCGGCTGACTTCGCCACCCGTCGTGGCATCTACTTGGGCCGAGGCGCTAAATCTATCCCCTGCAAAGCCAGCATGTCCACGATTGCGTTTGAGATTGCAGAACAATTGCACTGGAACGCGCCTGATTGGTATGTTCAATCTGTTTCGGGAGGGATTGGTCCCATTGGTGTCCTCAAAGGTTTCGAGGACTTAAAAGCTGCCGGTATCATTGACCGCGTTCCAAAAATTGCCGTTGTTCAGACCGAAGGGTGTTCGCCAATGGTTCGCTCCTGGGAAAAAGGCCTGGCCAAGGCTGAACCGGTAGAACATCCCGACAGTTTGATTACGATTCTGGCTACCGGGAAGCCGGGCATGGCTTATGAGATCCTCAAGCAGGCCAGTGATAAGTACGGTGGGGCGATGGTCTCCGTGAGTGATGGTGAGGCTTTCCGTGCTATGCGTCATATTGCCCGTATTGAAGGCTTCTCTATGGAGCCGGCTGCCAGCGTTGCCTTTGCTGGTTTGGATAAGCTCCTAGAACGTGGCTTTGTTAAAGATGATGAGACGGTTGTCGTCAATTGTTCGGGCCATACTTTTAGCGCGGAGAAACACGCCTTGGAAGACCGTTACTTCCTTAATCTGGAATTCAAGGAATCTGCCGGCGCAACGGTGCTTGCGGGAGATGGATTGGCAGAGGCTTTTGCTCAACTTGATGAGCAGATTACAACTGTAGTGATTATTGATGACAACCCCCATGATAGTCGCCTGATACGCCGTCTATTGCAGAAATATAAAAATTACCGGGTCTTTGAGGTTAATAGTGGTCACGAGGGTGTGGACCTGGTACGGCAACGCCAGCCGGATTTGATCGTTTTAGATTTAACTATGCCGGATATGGATGGCTTCTCTGTCCTTGAGAATCTCAAATCTGATGAACGTACCGCCGGCATACCGGTAACCATTGTATCTGCTAAGAGTTTGACGCCGGAAGATTGGAAAAAATTGCAAATAAGCGCTGAATCTGTCTGGCAAAAAGGTAATTTTAGTGCTCAGGAATTGGTCACTCATGTCGTTGGAATCCTAGAAGAGGATTTGCCACTTCCTGAAAAGACCGAGTTTCATATTCGCAGAAATAATACACCCGTTCAAGTCTTTGGACAGGCTCAGCGGCAGCGCATCTTAATTATTGATCAACATATAACCGATGCCCGTCTTATGCGCCGGTTGTTCGAGTCGCGCAAACGTTTCGAGGTGCATGAAGTTTATTCCAGTTCCGAAGCCTTGAGTATCATCGAAGAATATAAGTTTGATATGATAATCCTGGATCCATCACTTCCAGATATGAATGGTGAATCACTGATAGGGATTTTGCGTATCCGTGATGACACACTCAAAACTCCCATTATTGTAGTTTCTGCTCAGGCTATTGACTCTGAAACCCGTGCTCGCCTAGCAGTTCACGTAGATTCGGTTTGGTCAAAGGCTACCTTGGACCGCAGTAATTTCTTAGCACACGTTGAAACAACACTACCGGAGTGATTTATGGAGCAAAAAATCGTTTTATATATTGAGGACAACTATCACAATCGCCGTATTGTGCGGAAGGTACTCTCTTCGCGCGGTTACACAGTAATAGAAGCTGAGGATGGTCATAAAGGGTTGGAGATGGTTAGGGAACTCAAACCACCTTTGTTACTCTTGGATATCGGTTTGCCGGGCATGGATGGTATGGAGATAGTCGCGCGCATTAAAGAAGATGAGGAACTACGTGAAACTTGGGTGATTGCTCTGACAGCATCTGCAATGCGTGGGGACCGTGAACGTTTCTTGGATGCTGGTTGTGATGATTATCTGTCTAAGCCTATCCAGGTGATGGAACTTATCAAGAAGGTCGATAGTTTTTATAAACGGGTAGTGTAATTGCCTATGGTGGATAAGAATTCATGAAAAAAATATTGATTATGGAGGATGATGCCTACCAGGCGCGCTTGATGCAGCGTTTGTTGGAGCACGCTGGTCATCAAATTTTCCATGCCGCCGACGGGCAGACTGGTTTGCAGATGGCATTGGACCAAAAACCTGATTTGCTATTATTAGATTTGGGATTGCCGGATATGGATGGACAGACGGTTGTGGGATTGCTTAAAAGTTGGCCTGATTTGGCCTGTATCCCTGTTATCGCTGTGACTGCCTGGCCGGAGGCTACGGCCAGGGATATGGCCACAGCCTATGGCTGTGATGGTTATATTTCCAAGCCTATTAATGCCAGAGAATTTCCTGCTCAAATAGCCGTTTACTTTAAATCTGATACAGATACTCAGGATTGAATACCTTGGCTGATAATGACTCACCAGTTGGCAATCAGAATCCGCATGGGGTATCTCAGGATGGAGATGCTCTATTGCCCCCTGTGGAATTAATCCCGGCTAGTGAATTCAAACTAGAAGAACTTACCGATGCCTATAACCGCTCCCGTGTTGATTACATCGTGCCGATGCCGATGAATATTGCACGTTTGCAGGAATATATCCGTAATTATGATGTAAACCTTGAACTCTCCGTAGTTGCTTTGGTTGAGGGTGACATACTGGCGTTATCTATGCTTGGCGTCCGTCCCGATCATACCTGGATTACGCGCCTAGGCGTAATCCCCGGTCGCCGGCGCAGTGGTACCGGCGAGCGCATGATGCGATACTTGATAGAAGAATCTCGTCATTTACAAGTCGATTACATAACTCTGGAAGTCATTCAGAACAACATTCCCGCTTATCGCCTGTTCAGGAAACTCCATTTTGAAGAAGTACGTGATTTGTTAATTGTCCGTCGCCCTCCTGGTAAGCCCAAAGAGGACATCAACCCCTATGCTGTGCAATTACTCGGTTACCAAAAAGCAGTCGAACTATTACATCAACGTTCTAGCCTTGCTTCTTGGTTAGATGAGACCCCCTCTTTGGTAAATGCTGGTAATCTTTCCGCCTTGCGTGTGGAACTTGATGACGGCAGTCGTGGCTGGCTTGTGTATCAAAATACCGTGTTCCAACTAGGCCGTTTAGTGCTACAGACTGAAGTGGGGGACCCCTATCATGTTGGGCGTGCTCTTATCCATGCCTTACACTCTTACCACCCTATGCAGGATACTAAGAGCGAGAATCTGCCACCCGAAGACCTCCATTGGGAAGCGATGCAATCTATGGGGTATCTGGAGTCCTTCCGCCGGATTGAAATGCGTCTTGATCTTAAAAACAAATAACCTCAGTAGAGTGTAATTTGGGTTCTTAGTTTGAAGACTGTAAAGATTTCTACGCCAAGATCTCTAGGTTAATAGGTAAGCGCTTCTTAAATACACATTTCTCTAAAGGGTTTGATATGGGATCAGCAAACAGAAATGATCAACACCTTATATCACAGCTTCGTAGCTCTTTGTCGCTGCATCCTTCCCGTACCTTCTTTGTGGGATTGATATTTATACTCATTTCCCTGTTGGCGACCGCTAGTAATATGTGGCGACTTTTATATACCTGCCCTGAAGCCCCTAGACTCGAATCCTATCTTATCCTTTTAAGTCTGTCCCTTATGTTAATAGTCTGGGTGGGTGTCTTTGGGGAGATTTCCGAACGCAGTAGAGCCAAAGACGAAGTTAACCAATTGAACTCCATACTGTTGGCTGTCCGCAATGTTAACCAACTCATTGCCAGGGAAAAAGATCCCTATCTTTTACTCCAAAAAGCTTGTGACCTCTTAGTTGAGAGCCGAGGCTATCATAATATTTGGGTGGCCTTGTTAAACCCAGATAACCAATTGGTGGTAGAGTCCCAGGCCGGTATAAGCTCAATGGTATTAAATACCGGACATCCTTTACTAGGTGCTGATATTCCTCACTGTGTGAAGGAAGTCTTATCAATGGATAATCCGCTGCTTGCTATCGAAAGCCCTCTTAAGCATTGTAAATCCTGTTCGTTTGTGACAAGCCACGAGTCCCTTAGCGCATTGGCTGCGCGCTTGGAATATGATGGTAAAGTCTATGGTGTTATGGTTGCTTCTGTTCCCTATGATTTTGCCTTGGGGCAAGAAGAACAATCACTCTTTGAGGAATTGGCCGGGGATATTGGTTATGCCTTATACACCCTTTCTCTCGACAAAGAACGTCAAGCATCATTGGAGTTGTTGCGTGAGAGTGAGACCCGTCTTAAATTAGCCTTCGAGGCAGCTAATGATGGCTTATGGGATTGGAATGTCGAAACCGGTGCCGCTTATTTCTCACCTCGGTACTACACAATGTTGGGGTATGAGCCGGCTGAGTTCCCCGCAAATTTCGAAAGTTGGCGTTCCCTAATTCATCCTGATGATATAAATTATGCCCTAAAGATAATTCAGGACCATATTGAACAACGACTGCCTCAATATGTTGTGGAATTCCGTATGCGGACCAAATCGGGGGATTGGCGTTGGATTATGGGACGTGGTAAGGTATTCACCTGGAATGATGAGGGAAAAGCAGTCCGCATGATCGGCACGCACTCCGATATCAGTGCTATCAAGGCGATGGAATCTGTATTGCGTGAAAGTCGTGAACAATACCGTTCAATTATCAACTCCGCTCCTAATGCCATTCTCATTCACCAACAAGACCAAATTGTCTTTGTTAACCCTGCTGCTGTTGAATTACTGGGGGCAAGATTTGCGGATGAATTAGTGGGTATGTCTATCTATGGTATGCTACATCCTGATTATCGTAATATTGCTTATCAAAGAGTGCAAACTGTTTATAATAAAGAAGGTTTTGCTCCCCCTATTGAGGAAAAGTTTATCAGACTAGATGCTGTGGTTATAGACGTTGAAGTGACCGCATCTCCTATTGATTACGAAGGTCATCCGGCTTCCCAGGTTGTTTTTCGGGATATTACCGCCCATAAACAAGTTGAAGCTGAGCGTGCCAGTTTGTTGGCTCAGGTTCAAGAGCAGGCACAGCGGATCCAACTCATTATTGACACTATGCCAGAAGGTGTAGTATTGCTTAATGCTGAACGCCATATTGTTTTAACAAATCCGAGCGCCAAGAAATATCTATGTTTACTCACTGGTGGTGCACTTTTACAACAAACAGTACAACCGCTTGCCTATTTAGGGGCGCGTCCATTGGAAGAACTATTGACCTCCCCGCCTAAAGGGGAGTGGCACCATATTGTAGTGGAGGATAAGCCCCCGCGCTACTTTGATCTTATCGCGCGGGCTATTGAGACCGGCCCCCTCCCCGGTGGTTGGGTCCTGGTTTTGCGTGATGTGACCCTAGAACTTGAGACCCGTAGACGCGCACAACAACAAGAGCGACTGGCATCTATTGGCCAGTTAGCCGCGGGTATAGCCCACGATTTTAATAATATTATGGCGGTTATTATCCTATATTCACAAATGCTACTGCGTGCTGATGACCTGTCTCCTAGCTCCGGCCAGCGTCTCCGGACTATCTCCGAACAGGCGCATCGCGCGACTGAACTGATCGATCAAATCTTGGATTTCAGCCGTCGTACAGTGTTAGAGAGCCGCCCCTTAGAACTAGTCCCGTTTTTAAAAGAATTTGTGAAGTTATTGTGCCGTACACTAAGAGAAGATATAAAGGTTCAATTTATCTACGCTGAAGGTTCTTATGTTATCAGTGCAGATCCTACTCGTATCCAACAGGTCGTTATGAATTTGGCCGTCAATGCCCGTGATGCTATGCCTGATGGTGGCGACTTAACCTTTGCCCTGTCCTCTATATCATTCACGTACCAGAAAGAGTCGCCCTTATCGGATATGCCCCCTGGCACGTGGGTACAATTAGACATCTCTGATACTGGCACCGGCATTCCTGAAAATGTCCTTCCTCATATTTTTGAACCCTTCTTTACCACAAAAGAGTTAGGCAAGGGAAGTGGTTTAGGTCTGGCCCAAGTGCATGGCATCGTGGGCGCGCACAATGGCTATATTGATGTCCATACTGTAATTGGCCAAGGTACTACATTTACAATTTATCTCCCGGCCCTTTCCTCTCCATCTTTCGCTGAGGGGGTCTTGGATATAGCTGATTTGCCACTAGGAGCCGGTCAGTTTATCCTCTTGGTGGAGGATGATACAACTACCCGCTCGGCCCTTGCGGACAGTCTGGAGTTATTAAACTACCAGGTACTGACTGCTAAAAATGGCCTGGAAGCGTTATTGATTATAGCGCAGCGTAATGCTGAAATTGCCGTGGTGTTGAGCGATGTTGTCATGCCCGAAATGGGGGGCATTGCATTATTGCACACATTGAGATCCAAAGGCATCGGGACCAAAGTTATATTGTTGACCGGGCATCCTTTAGGGCCGCAATTGGAGGAATTAAGAGCTTCGGGGTTAACAGATTGGATGCTTAAGCCGCCAACTTTGGAAAAACTCGCTGAAGTTCTCGCCTGCTATGTAGTGTAGTGTATCACGTGCCGTCATGCATAATTTACCGCACCGGGTCTTAAGTCTCATTATCCAGCATATACAATTCTCATATTAATTGAGCAGTCTTAAGCGGTATGTTTTATAGTTGTTTTTAAGGGGACCGATAATGGATCATGAATTACCAGATACTTCGAAAGCGGATATTCTAATAGTAGATGATACACCTAATAATCTCCGTTTACTATCACAAATGCTTTCTCAACATGGCTATAAGGTGCGGGCTGTACTTAATGGCTCCCGTGCATTGTCGGCTGTGCAATCTACTCCTCCTGATTTAATTCTACTGGATGTAATGATGCCCGAAATAAATGGTTACGAAGTATGTGAACGCCTTAAGGCCGACCCTAAAACTCGTGATATCCCCATTATCTTTATCAGCGCTATTGGCTCTACAGAGGGTAAAGTAAAAGGCTTCAATGTGGGCGGGGTGGACTATATTTCTAAACCCTTCCAACTGCCTGAAGTTTTGGTGCGGGTAGAGACACATCTGAACCTGGTGGCACTCCAGAAAGAATTGCGCGAGGAAGTCACGGTTCGCGATAAACTCATTGCCGAGTTAAATGCTTATGCCCATACCGTCGCTCATGAGTTAAAAAACCCGTTGGGATTAGTTATCGGTTTCGCCGAAATCTTGGCCGCTGATCCAACTGCATTATCTCAGGACGATTTAGTAAATTTATCCCAACGGATCGCGAGAAACTCCCGGCGTATGGATGAAATCATTGACCACCTGCTTTTGCTGGCTTCGGTGCGGGGTATGGAAGCGGTGAGTATTACCCCTTTAAATATGGAAGCCTTGGTCAATGCAGTTGAGGAGCGACTTCACGATAAAATAATCGAGTCTAAAGCGCAGATCATACATCCCCAGACGTGGCTCGTGTCCCAGGGGTATGGGCCATGGGTTGAGGAAGTCTGGGCTAATTATTTAAGTAATGCGATTAAATATGGTGGGACTCCCCCCTATATTGAGATTGGCGCCACTGTCCAGGACGATGGAATGATAAACTATTGGGTCCGTGATAATGGGGAGGGGCTTATCCCTTCTGAAATATCCCGCCTTTTTACTCCTTTTGAGAGATTACATAAAATGAATATCAAAGGGCACGGCTTGGGTTTAGCCATCGTGCAGCGTATTGTAGAGAAATTAGGCGGCGCGGTCGGCGCGGAATGCTTTAAAGCTGGTGAGGAGGCCGAATCACAACACTCAGGCTGTATGTTTTACTTCACTTTACCGGCGGTCACAACATAGACTACATACAACCTTATTGCTCTAAAAGTAGAACATATCCGGAACTCGTTAAGATTTTTGTAGTCTGCGGGGTACTGGGTATAATAGGAAAGGATTTAATCTCAATTTGTATCGTTGCTTTATATAGGTATATAATATGGGAATGCAGACATCGAAAACAAAAGCTAATATTCTGATAGTAGATGATGCGCCTACTAACCTGCGTCTTCTGTCTCAAATGTTAATGGTTGAGGGCTATGAAGTATGTACATTGACAAGTGGCAAACAGGCATTGTCATATGTTCGTGAATCCCTACCAGACTTAATTTTACTAGACATTATGATGCCGGGGATGACGGGGTATGAGGTTTGTGAGGTTCTCAAAACCGATCCTCATGTTCAAGATATTCCCATTATCTTCATCAGTGCTCTTAACGATGTACAAGATAAGCTACAGGCTTTCTCAGTGGGCGGCGTTGATTATATCGCCAAGCCCTTCGAATTCAAAGAAGTCATTGTGAGAGTAGAAACCCATTTAGCCCTGCGTAATTTACAACACCAATTATTAGCCGCTAACCAAGAACTTGAAAAACGGCTCAGTCAATTGGCAAATGTGAACCAACAACTAGAGCATACCAACATCGAACTTCAATCACGCAATGCCGAATTAGACGCCTTCGCTCATACAGTTGCTCATGATATCAAAAATCCCCTGAGTGCCATTCTGAGTTTTAGTTACATTCTGGAAAACCGTCAGGATCGTTTGACCCCTGAAAAGATAACTGATTATGCAAAAATGATCTCCCAAAATGGGCGTAAAATGCGGACCATTGTTGATGAGCTGCTCTTGTTAGCCAGCGTGCGCCGTATGGAAGATGTACAAATGCGCCCCTTGGATATGGACAGCATCGTTAAAGAATCTTTAGAACGGCTTACTTCAATGCTGCAGAAATACGAATTCCAGCTTATCCTCCCTGATAATTGGCCGACTGCGTTAGGCTATGCTCCCTGGATAGAGGAAGTTTGGGCTAATTATATTAGTAATGCTATTAAGCACGGGGTAGGTGGAAATTCTGAAACCGGCCATAATGTACCGCTCTCCGTCGAGTTGGGTGCTACTGTTCAATCAATGAATGAAATCCGTTATTGGGTCCGTGATAACGGCCCTGGAATCGCCGTTGAGGATCAAGAACGAATCTTTGCACCGTTCACCCGATTAAGGTATGCCCACGCCGAAGGTCATGGTCTCGGGTTATCCATTGTCCAACGCATAATTAGCAAACTCGGTGGACAGGTTGGTGTGGATAGCGAGGTTGGGCTGGGGAGTTGTTTTTGGTTCACCCTGCCGGTTTTTCCCAAAGATCATTAAATTTTTTATTGACATCAATTTTTTAGTGTGGTATAATTTTCAGCGTGAGAATAAAACGGATTTCTAACATTTGGCACCATCATACGCACTTTACACCACCCGATTTGGGAGGTGTGGCTCTGCGTACTCGTTGAAAGCCACAATTAGCCTAAAATAATTAAAGCCCCCGGATCGGAACCGGGGGCTTTTTTTTATATTTTGTAACCAGGGAAAGGGGAAATTAATGATGATAGATAAACGGATAGATATACGACTCTCGTTACCTAGTAAGGGACGCTTGTCCGAGAACGCGGTGGATTTCTTGTCCGCCTGCGGACTGGATATTGACAAGCCTAACCCGCGTCAATATGAGGCCCGTATTCCGGCACTGCCACAAGTGACAGTGCTCTTCCAGCGTCCCAGTGATATTGTCGTCAGTGTCCGGGATGGTAGTGTCGATTTTGGCATCACCGGTATGGATGTCACAGTTGAAAATGGCGGTGTAGATGGTGAAATCTTAGTCTTACATGATGCCTTGGGTTTTGGGAAATGCCATCTGGCGATTGCTGTACCTGAAACCTGGAAAGATATCCAGACCGTCGCTGATTTATCTGGCTATGCCGGTACCCTTGGGCGTCCTCTCCGTCTAGCCACCAAATTCCCCAACGTGACCCAGGAATTCTTGCGGCATAATCAAGTCGCGCCGCTCTCTTTAATCCACGCCGAAGGCACCCTCGAAGTCGCGCCGGCCATTGGTTACGCCGATTGTATTGCTGATCTTGTCTCCTCTGGACAGACCCTACGTGACAACCGCTTGCGCCCGCTGTCAGATGGCATAATCCTCCGCTCCCAAGCTGCACTTATTGCCAACCGGGCCGCCTTACGTGCCCGGCCTGAAGTCTTAGATGTGGCCCGCATTCTGCTGGAATTCACCGAAGCCTACCTCCGTGCCCGTGAATACGTCATGGTCGTGGCCAACATGCGCGGTGAATCTCCCCAAGCTATTACGGAAAAGATGTTCCGGCAACAGGTACTCGGTGGCCTTCAAGGTCCCACCATCTCCCCCGTCATCGTCAAGAATTCCGGGGACCTCCAGTGGTATGCTGTCCAGATTGCCGTTCGCCGTGCTCAACTCTTCCAAGCCGTTACCGAACTGCGGGCCATTGGTGGCAGTGGTGTTGTGGTCACTCCGGTGACCTATATTTTTGAAGAAGAACCCGCCCGTTATATGGCTATGATGCAAGCCGTAAACGCGGATAATTCATAAAACCAGGAGTAAATAAAATGATCGCAATTTATGAGAACCTCCAGGAGGCACGTCGCACAGTCCTCCAACGCCGTTCAATGTTAACCGTTGCTGATGTCCCCCCTGTTGTCCTCCAGGGTATCGAGAAAATCTTCCAGGAATCCCTGACCCCGGAAGTTGCCGTATCCCGTATCCTGGCGGATGTGCGTGACCGTGGCGATGCTGCATTGCGGGATTGGACGCTGCGTATTGATAATCTGACCCTAGACGCCCTTGAAATCCCGCCGGAGCGTTGGGCCGCGGCCTACGAGACTCTTGATCCCGAACTCCGCGCCGCTTTAGAATTCTCTGCCGAGCGCATCCGGGACTTCCACAGCCGCCAGCCTATCCCCTCCTGGACCACCGAGGAAATGGGCGGTACTTTGGGCCAACGTTTGGCCCCCATCCAGCGAGTCGGTATCTATGTCCCCGGTGGCACTGCCCCCCTCCCTTCATCGCTTTTGATGACGGCCATCCCGGCCCGTGTCGCCGGTGTTGATGAAATCATCGTCTGCACCCCTCCCGGCAAGCCGGATGGTGAGGTATCCCCTACCATCCTTGCCGCAGCTCAGATTGCCGGTGTTGACAAAGTCTATCGCGTCGGTGGTGCTGTGGCCATTGCCGCTCTGGCATTCGGCACAGACTCCATCGCACGAGTCGATAAAATAGTGGGGGCCGGAGGACTCTTCACGACCTTGGCCAAACGTCAGGTCTACGGTATCGTGGGTTTAGATGGTTTAGCCGGTCCCACCGAGACCGTCGTTGTCGCGGATGACTCTGCCAATCCTGCGTGGGTAGCTGCTGACCTGCTGGCCCAGGCCGAGCACGATGTCCTGGCGACGGCCATCCTGTTGACCCCCTCCCGCGAATTAGCCCAGGCCGTGCAGCGTGAGGTTGAGACCCAGATGCAGCAGTTAAGCCGCCGTGATGTGCTGGCCCGTTCCTTGCCGGGACAGGGAGGTATCGTCGTCACCCCGGATATGGAGACCGCGATCCGTTTGGCGGATGAATTTGCCCCGGAGCACCTCTGTCTCTCGGTTCGTGAGCCTATGGCCTGGGCTGCTAAAATCCGCAATGCCGGTGGTCTCTTCTTGGGCGAGACCTCCTGCGAAGTCCTGGGCGATTACGTTGCCGGGCCGAGCCACATTATGCCCACCGGCGGCACGGCTCGCTTTGCCTCACCGGTCAATGTGCTGGATTTCGTAAAGGTCACCAGCATCGTAGCTTTAGATAATGACACTGCTACCCGGTTAGCCGGTGTTGCCGAACGCATTGCCCGTGCCGAATCCCTCACCGCCCACGCCGAAGCCGCTGCCCAACGTGCCAGGGGTGCCTAATGAACTTCGAGAGCTTTGTCCGTCCCGCTATTGCCGGCCTCGACCCGTATAAACCCGGCGTCTATTATACGGCCCTTGCACAACGCCAGGGCCTTGATCCCTTGGATATTGTAAAACTTGATGCCAACGAGAACGTCTACGGTCCTTCACCCAAAGCCCTGGAAGCACTTAGGACCCTCTCTGATGTCCATATCTACCCCGAACTTCAAAATCAGTGTTTACGTGATGCCCTGGCGGATTTCACCGGCGTTTCTGCTGATTTATTGCTGGCCGGTGCTGGCTCCGATGAATTGCTGGCTTTGACTACCCGTCTCTTGCTCCAACCCGGCGATACCGTTGTCAATTGCCCGCCCACCTTTGGAATGTATGCCTTCTTCGCTAACTTGGCCGGTGCACGGGTTTTATCTGTGCCCCGGCTGGCCGACTTCTCTCTGGATTTGGACGCTATTAAGGCCACCGTGACCAAAGAACACCCCAAGCTACTTTTTATCTGTGCT
>JAFGKB010000210.1 GCA_016928755.1 Anaerolineae bacterium
CGCCTTGTTAGATACAATGGTCCTGGATATCACACCCGACCGCAAAATCTATGCCACCAGCACCCACAGTGGATTCAAGGAATTACAGGCGAAGTCCATTGTACTGGCTATGGGTTGTCGTGAACGTACCCGTGCCCAAATCGGGCTACCGGGGACCCGCCCCTCCGGTGTTTATACGGCCGGTACCGCACAGCGTTGGACCAACGTCGAAGGCTATATTCCCGGTAAGAAATTTGTCATCCTTGGTTCCGGCGATATTGGTATGATTATGGCCCGCCGCCTCACATTTGAGGGCGCTAAAGTCGAACGGGTCGTGGAGATTATGCCTTACCTTACCGGCTTAAGCCGTAACTACGTACAGTGCCTTATGGACTTCGATATTCCATTACAATTACAACATACTGTCAAAGACATCATTGGTAATGACCGAGTTGAAGCCATTGAGATTGCTGCCGTAGATGACAAGTGGAACTACATCCCCGGATCTGAAGAGATTATTCCCTGTGATACACTACTGCTTTCTGTCGGCTTAATCCCAGAGAATGAGCTTTCCAAGAAAGCCGGTGTAGCTCTTAATCGTGTCACTAATGGCCCCATTGTAGATGATGGGTTCCAAACCAATATCCCTGGTATCTTTGCAGCGGGCAATGTAGTCCACGTCTACGACCTGGTGGACTGGGTTACCCAAGCCGGGTTTGTTGCCGGTAAACGTGCCGCACAGTATGCAATGGGCCAGGCGAAAGAAAGCGGCAAGCTCGTCACCACCGAGGCCGGTGAAAATGTCCGTTACGTTGTGCCGCACAAGATTGATCCTGAAACACTGACCGGAGACGAGATTATGCTGCAAATGCGCGTTACCAAACCCTTAGAACAGGCAGTCCGCGTCGAGGTCCGTGATGGAGAAGAGGTCATCGTCAAGAAGAGCGAGCGCTATGTACGTCCTGGTGAGATGGTGAATATCGTGTTGAAGGGTAAGAACTACGACCAAGTCCGGCAGGCCAAAAACCTGACCGTCAGCGTAGTTCCAAAATAACGAAGTTAGGACATTCTCTTATTGCATAGAAATTGGAGGTAAATTCAATGCCAGTAACCGAGAAAATGATTTGTATTACATGCCCAATGGGATGTACTCTACAGGTAACCCACGAAGGGGAAACAGTGCTTAATGTTGAGGGAAACGCTTGTAAACGTGGAGAAGAATATGTAAAGCGCGAGCTAACTGACCCACGGCGTATGGTGGCAACAACTGTAAAGGTAAAGGGTGGGACACATCCTTTGCTTCCAGTCTATACAGAATCCGCCGTCTCAAAACCACGTATCTTCGAATTACTCCAAAAGGTGCGTGAAGTCGAGCTTCAAGCACCGGTAACTATGGGTGACGTTATCCTTGAAGACCCGCTTGGCGATGGAATCAATATTGTCGCCAGCCGTAGTATGCCGGCACAAACCAAGTAATAGAAACACAGTTTTCACAGACTCTTAACAAAAAAGAGGGCCTCTCAGCACAGAGAGGCCCTCAAGTTATGGTATATTAGAAATAAAAGGAGCTTATCAAGATGCCATTTGATATTTCAATACTAACCGATACTTATTCCTGGAACACATTACTATTCGTACTGGTCATTGCCTTTGTCATACTCGTCTTTTACAAGATCACAAAGAAAATCCTGAGTCTACTGATTGGCATAGGACTTTTACTATGCTTAATTGGCGGCGCGTTGTTACTCTTAATGAATACCTACGGCTAGTACTCCCTCAAGATGTAATTGATGGGTAGTTTGACTGCACATGTAGACTGCTTTTAATCCGTCATATAAAACTTGAGAGAGTACTAGTTCTCATTAGCTACGTTCACCGGCCTGGTATTCCAGAATAATCTCGACAGCCCAACCGGCGGCCTGCCCCACCAGGTTGGGGCAAATAGTGTATCCACCGAGTCGCTTGAATTCTTCTCGGGAAGGCGACCAAAAGTCGAAAGCCTGTCCCATTAAGGTAGTCTGGATATCGCGACATTTAACAGACCCATAGGCATCCAGAAATCGCTCATATAGCGGCTTGACCAACCGATAATTGACCCAATGGATCCCCTCAGGATCCGCAAAATTATCACGAGTGCGCCCCACGATTAATCCAATACCCAAGATACTCCCACTCAATGCCCCGCACGTACCTCCTAAACAAGCTATCCCACCGGAGAAACCGGTGGCCGCCTGGAAGACCTCTGGGGCATCAATCTGTAAGACATCCAGAATCGCCGCTAAGGCACATTGCGCACAGCCATGATATGCCTTTTCATATTTGATGCCCAACTCAATAGCCTGTCGGATGAGTTGTTGACGACTTAAATCTGAAGTCATGATTACCTCCAAAAGATTGGTACAATCTCACCTACTCTCCAATCTGGTTAAACCACAAGAAAATAGGGAGAGCCAAGTACAGCCCTCCCTAAAACGGAAAAAAACGTGAGTCTTACCTACTCCTTTAACCAGCCAGCAGCCCGTTTACAAGCCTTTTTCCAACCAGCATATAGCTCTTCACGACGGTCGGCGGACATCTGCGGCTCAAAGCGCCGGTCAAGCTGCCAATGGGCCGCCATCTCATCCATACTCTCCCAGTACCCGACCCCAACGCCGGCAAGATAAGCCGCGCCTAAAACCGTAGTCTCAGTAATCACCGGGCGGTCCACAGGAATACCAAGAATATCCGCCTGGAATTGGCACACAAAGTCATTCTTTACTGCACCACCATCAACACGCAAAGCCGCCAACTTAACCCCAGACATATCCTCCATCGTTTCAAGGAAGTCACGGGTCTGATAAGCCATCGATTCCAAAGCCGCACGGGCGATATGGTGCTTGGTCGTGCCACGGGTAATACCGAACATACTGCCACGGGCATAAGAATCGAGATAAGGTGCGCCCAGACCGGCAAAGGCCGGGACAAAATAGACACCCTGGGTATCCTCTACCGCTCCTGCCAACTCGCCAACTTCAGCCGACTCGCTAATAATGCCCAGGCCATCACGCAACCACTGGACGACAGCGCCACAGACATTGGCCATCGCCTCAATACCATAGGTGGGGTTCTCTTTACTGCCCCACAATACCGGGGAGAACATACCACGGGAAGCCGGTACATACTTATTGCCGGTATTCATCACCATAAAACAACCGGTGCCGTAAGTATTCTTGGCCATACCGGGCTTCACACAGGCTTGCCCAAAGGCCGCAGCCTGTTGGTCACCGGCAATACCCGCAATTGGCACACGGGCACCGAAGAAGATATCGGGGTCGGTGTAAGCATAGATTTCACTAGAACTCTTCAGCTCCGGCAAAATATGGCGGGGAATTGCAAGCTCATTCAAAATCCATTCATCATAATCTAATTCCAGCGCATTGAGTAACAATGTGACAGAAGTATTGGAAAGGTCACTGACATGGGCCGCTCCACCGGACAGTTTCCAAATTAACCAGCTATCCACAGTACCATAGATAAGCCGGCCCTTTTCCACACCCTCGCGTACAGCCTCATCATTGTCCAGGAGCCAACGTATCTTAGTTGCCGCGTCATTAGGTACAATCACCATCCCGGTGCGGGCTTCAATACCGGCGTGGTCTTTGGCAATCAGTTGCTCACAAATCTCTAGGGTACGGCGATCCTGCCAAACAATCGAACGCCCCTGGGGTTGGCCGGTCTCCTTATCCCAGAAAGTGGTAGTTTCGCGCTGGTTGGTAATACCAATACCCGCCAAACTCTTGGCGGAAACTCCGGCATCCTTCAAAGCCTCCCCGGCCACCTTGAGCGTCACATCAAAAATCTCAGTGGCATCATGCTCAACCCATCCCGGTTTGGGAAAATACTGGGGGAATTCACTGTAAGCAGACCCGACAATGTTGGAATCATGATCGAAGATCACAACTTTCGTACCCGTAGTACCCTGGTCAATACCCATAATATAAGTCTTAGCCATTTTAAAACCTCCTTATTGTCTTAAAAATCGAGAGACACACACCACAAGCCAAAGCACTTTTACCTTCCCAGAAACCGAAAGGTAACTTATTTTTGATAGGTCAAGCCACCCTCTTTCATGGTCATCACAACTTCGATATCCTTCAAATCAGATTGAGGAACTTCCAGGGGATTTTGCGCCAGTACTACAAAATCCGCTAACTTACCCACTTCAAGAGAACCTTTCCACTCTTCTTCAAAGGC
>JAFGKB010000211.1 GCA_016928755.1 Anaerolineae bacterium
ATATCAACAGAGCCGTTGGCCTCACCATCATCGTATTCATCGGCTTTCCACAGCATAGAATCCGCGACGAGGTCACCCATACTGGATTCACTGCTATAATCACGGATCAAATCGATCTCCGTATAACCAACTGGAGCCTCAAGTTCATCCTTAACTTCGTTAGACCAGTAAGCGACCCGGTCGGAGACCACGGTACTAGCAGTAATACCACTAGCACTGTTAATGGCATGGAGCGTATAGGTCACGACATCAAGTGCATGCGTCGTGGTATCAATGCTAATGTCTACCTGACCCAAGTAACGGCCATAGTATCCGGCTTGCACAATGCTCGTATCGCCAACCATAATGGGTTCGGTCAAAGCCTGATGTTGGTGTCCCCCAATTATCAAGGAGACAGGCTTGCCAGCGTCGATAAGCTCCTGGGCAATAGTCTCCAAACCTTTGAATTCACCGCTGTCATTACTTCCCATATGGGCTAACACAACAACAGCATCTGCATGGGTCAAGACTTCATCATAGTAGTGGAGAATAGCTTCGGTGAGGTCTTTGAAAACCAAGCCGTCTGTAGTCCCCTTAAGGGTAACTAATGGCGTCTCATCGGTATCCACACCGATAATGCCTACAACGGCCTGGCCAGCACCGGTACCAACGGTCAGAGTAACATAAGGGCTGACCCAAGCAGGATGGTCCCAATCGGTACCCTCTAGCACAATGTTCGCCCCGACCCAGGGGAAATTTGACTGGGTGGTACGGCTGACAATGACGGTTTGACCCTTATCAAACTCATGGTTACCGTAGGCCGCCACGTCATACCCCATCAAATTGTAAATATCAATGGCGCTTTCACCTAATGTAAGCGCGGAAATGGGTGCGCCACCGAAATAGATATCACCGGCATCCAGCAACAAGACGTTATCCGCGCCCTTGTCGGCACGAATTTCATCGACCTTGCCGGCCACATAGGCAGAGCCACCACGGCCCGAGGAATCTCGTTCCAGGTAACCGTGAAAATCATTAGTATGCAAAATGGTGGCTTCTACTTTAGAAGTAGCAGCAGGGGGACGGCCCTCTATATCCTGTGGTGCCGCAGTTACAGGAACAGCAAAACTTAGCAACATCGCCAGAACAAACGTCAAACGCAAAAGCTTATTCATACAACACCTCTCTTTAATTTAATTTTTTAATTGGCTAAACTGTACTTGAAGAAAGGTTCATTTACACCTCCTCACTGATTTATTAGGTAGATTATCCGAAGTTATCTATGAAATAAGGTTCATAGATAAAAATCCAATATATATTGATTATTTTATGGGTATATATCCGAAACACAAGGTATAAAACAGCCTAAACTCTGCCTACATACATATCGGGGATTTTATTACTAAATAGGCACAGAATCATTCGTAATAAACACAACTAATATTATTGTAAAAAAGAGTACCCCCTATTTTTACAAATAAATTAAACCGCCTGATTACTCTTTCGCCCTCGGATCTTGTAAGCTCAAGTGAGGGCTTACTATTATAACCTAAAAACCCAAAAATGTAAAGTTCATTTTGGAATTGTTGGAATTGGAATTACCGGACCTAGAATAGTAATTTATAGGATTTTCATATATAATTAAGACTATCTAACTTCCCGAAACTATTCCCACTCAGATTTTTTTAAAGAAGATATTTTACAAAAATATTCTTATTAAATCTTTGCTCCCTATGGCAAGAATATCTATGACTTTAAAGAAGATAATCATAGCCTTTGTCACAACTTTGTGGCTGGTATGGATACCAGGCATAGATATACTTGCCCAAGAACCCGATATCAGATTCGAATATGTATTCGATCTAGGTGCCCCAGGGTTACAGACCTTTATCCAGGATCAAGAAGGTTTCTTATGGATAGGGAGCAAGAACGGGCTATTTCGTTATGATGGTTACGAACTTAGGCATTATGGAACAGGACCGGGGAAACTCTCCAATGGTTATATCTACGGTCTAGTCGAAGACCCGGTTAACCCACAGATTTTATGGATAGGCACAAAAGAAGGGCTGAACCGGTTTGATAAAAAGACCGAAACTTATACTTATTACCAGCATAAGCCTGACGATCCGACAAGTTTGGTCCTAAATGGCATCAATATCATCTTACCAGATACTGTTGACAGTAACTTAATCTGGATAGGCACAGACGGGGGACTTGACCGGTTCGACAAACAAAGCGCGACCTTTACCCATTACAAAGCAGACCCGGATAACCCACGAGGGCTGCTCTGTCCCCAGGTATGGCGCATCATTGCCGATGCCACAGACCCCACTATCTTATGGATTGGGACATGGGGCTGTGGGGTCCATAAATTTAACAAAGATACCGGAGAGTTTACAAGTTATACTTATGATCCGGATACCCCTGGCAGCTTGGCAGCAGAAGACAACATTATTACAGCCATAACCCAGGACAGAGACAACTCTGATACTTTATGGATAGGGACTGTTAACAGTGGGCTGGCTCAATTTAATAAACATACCGGGGAGTTTCTACACTATACCCATAATCCCCAAGACCCAACCAGCATACCGGATGGGGTTATCAGTCTTATTTACGATGACGGGAACGGCAAACTATGGCTTGGTGGTTGGGTAGCCGATAATGGATTAACATTATTTGATAAAGAGACCGGGATTTTTACAAATTACAAACACGAAGCCACAAACTCCCGTAGTTTGAGCGAAGATCAAATTGTGAATATCTATCGAGACCGCTCGAATATCATATGGATTGTAAGTAGCCCAGGAAAAGTCGATAAATTTGACCCTTGGGCCCAGAACTTCTCCCATTACCAGCATACGGCGGACGATCCTAATAGTCTGGTACACAACTCGGTTACAGTCATCCAAGAAGGTCGCAACGGTGCTATATGGCTAGGTACGCAAAGAGGACTAGCAAAGTTCAACACCGATACCGAGGACTTCACTAACTACACATATGACCCCAATGTTGGCGGCGGTCTACCGGCGGATTATGTCTGGGATATAGAACAGGGACCCAGGGGCAACCTCTGGATTTCACACTTCCCAGGGCCGCTCATACACTTTGACCCACGAAGCGGGAAGGTAATCGACGCTTATACTGCTGGAGTCGAGAGCTTTTTAGAGATTATCCAAGACCCTCACGATAAAAACACCCTATGGGTTTTATCACGCCCCCCTGGACTCGGTACACTCGATAAAACAACGGGGGAGTTCACCTTTTATGAAGATCGCATAGCCCCTGAACATTTAGATAGCGATGAGAACACTATGTATGTGGGAATCCATGACCGGCAAGAAGAGACCATCTGGCTTGGTGGATGGGAAGGTGGCGGGTTAAATCGCTTTGACAAACAAAGCAAAACCTTTAAACATTATATGGCCGACCCCAATGCTGCTAATAGTCTTTCTGTCAATGCAATCGGAACCCTCTACCAGGACACGTCCGGCACCCTATGGCTAGGGACTTTAGGCGGGGGTTTGGAGAAATTTAATAAAGACAGCGAGACATTCACCCATTATGCTGATGAATATAATATACCGGCAGTCATCAACGGTATCGCCGAAGACAATGACAGAAATCTATGGTTAAGTACCGATAGCGGACTTATAAAGTTCGACCCCAAATCTGAAAGGGTCTTACAGCATTATACCAAGAGTGATGGGCTACAAGGGGATGCCTTTTTGCCCAACAGTGCCCTCAAAACGAGTGCTGGCGAGTTGTGGTTTGGCGGGACTAACGGCGTCAACCGCTGCGATCCTGATAAGCTCATAAACAACTCTTATATTCCCCCGGTAGTTTTGACATCCTTCACGCAAGGTGGCGACCCGGTAAGGGCAAATACCGCCCCACAATATGTGCAAGATATTACCTTGAACTGGCAAAACAACTTCTTTGAGTTTGAATACGCGGCCTTGAACTACACCCGACCGGAGAAAAACCAATATGCCTATATGCTGGAAGGGGTTGATAAGGATTGGTACACAGCCGGGACACAACGCTTTGGCCGGTATACCGGCTTACCACCGGGACATTACACACTGCGCATCCAGGGGTCCAACAATGACGGGGTATGGAACGAACAAGGGGTTGCGCTAGGAATTACTATCACCCCACCCTTCTGGAATACCGGGTGGTTCCAGGCCGTAACCGTTACCGGCGTGCTAGGCATAGTCGGGGTTGTGGTATGGGCACAAATCCAAAAGCTACAGGCCGAGAGAGCTAAAGCCGAAGCATTACAGAAAAGTGAGGAGCAACTTCAAGCGCAAATGCGCCGCATCCAGCAGATTATTAACACGGTGCCGGAAGGGGTGCTGTTACTAAAAGCCGACGGTCACATAAGCGTGAAAAATCCAGAGGCCGACCGGTGTCTGGAAATACTGCACGCTAATTTTACCGATAAACCGGTTACAAAACTGGGGGACCAACCCTTAACCACACTCTTGACTTCCCCACCCACCAAGGGCTTATGGCACGAGGTTAAATTTCAGGATTCCACATTTGAGGTCATCGCCCGCCCCATGCAAAATAAATCCCAATCTGAAGACTGGGTATTGGTGCTCCGGAATGTTACCCAAGAGCGGGAGATACAAGAACAGATCCAACAACAGGAACGGTTAGCCTCGGTGGGACAATTAGCCGCCGGAATCGCCCACGATTTTAACAATATTATGGCGACGATTATCCTATATGCCCAAATGGCAGCGCGGGGCAATAATGTACCGGAACAAGCCAAAGAAAAGATGTATATTATCGATCAACAGGCCAAACATGCAGCACAGCTTATTGAGCAAATCCTGGATTTTAGCCGCCGCTCATTACTCGAACGCCAACCCCTCAACTTACTCCCCTTAGTCAAGGAGCATGTGCAAATCCTAAAACGCACCTTACCCGAAAACATTGAGATAAGTTTGGGCTACGAGCGGGGTGAATATATTGTAAAAGCTGACCCTACACGTATCCAACAAATGCTCACCAATCTGGCCATCAATGCCAGGGATGCGATGCCGGATGGCGGAAATTTACAGATCACGCTGGAACCCCGGTGCGTTAACCGGGGCAACCGCCCGCCGCTCCCAGATATGGCACTCGGTAACTGGATACAGATCACGGTAACCGATACAGGTACAGGTATGCCACCGGAAATCTTATCACGGATATTCGATCCCTTCTACACCACGAAAGAACGGGGCAAGGGACATGGTTTGGGATTAGCACAGGTACACGGCATTGTGGGCACACACGAGGGCTATATCGACGTGAAAAGTCAGGTCGGTCAGGGCAGCCAATTTATCATCTATTTACCGGCACTACAAGGGCAGGAGCCAGAACCGGTCAACACCAGACTTCTGGGCTATAGTCCGGGCAATAGGGAGATTATCCTGGTGATAGAGGATCATAGAGAAGCACGCCAGGCAATCTTAGAGAGCCTGGAATTGTTAAACTATCAGGTGTTGACTGCCGAAAATGGGCGGGATGCGCTAGACTTATTGGATGACCATCACGCAAAAGTGGATTTAATATTGAGCGATGTGGTAATGCCCACGATGGGCGGGCTGGCCCTGGCTCATGCCATTCAGGAACGGGGGATAAGCACAAAAATTCTCTTGATGACGGGGCATCCGCTGGACCAAGAACTCACGAACTTACAGGATAAGAATATTATCGGCTGGTTGACTAAACCGTTGAATCTGAACCAGTTGGCGGAAGCTATCAGCCGGGCATTGCAAGAAGAGGGATGAACGAAAACGAGCGAGCGCAGATTGAGCGTGGCTGTGCCCCTAGCCTCCTTGATCCTGCGGTTAGAATGCTTGCTAAAAACGTTAAATGTGGTATTATAGCGGTGCATCGGGGCATAGCGCAGTTTGGTAGCGCGCACGGTTCGGGTCCGTGAGGTCTGCGGTTCAAATCCGCATGCCCCGACC
>JAFGKB010000212.1 GCA_016928755.1 Anaerolineae bacterium
CCCCTTGGTGCGTTGCACCTAGCCTGTATATCCTGCTATCCATTGCCCATCGGTGCATTGCACTTTCTTAAGTGCGTTGCACCTAGCCACCAATCCTACTTAACCCTTCCATCCTCATAATCGACATGCTCCAAGCCCCCGTCCCCGGGGGCTTGAATTGTACCAAAAGCTCTATGTTTCTATCTTGTCTTAAAACTTACCTCCCGGTCGTTGTCCCATCTGCCGCCCTCCAGACCGTCCGGTGAAAGGTTCATTAAGGCGTTCAATAAGCTGCTCCTCAAACTTCTCAAGTAACTCATCCGCCTTTTCCTGGTCAATGCGTTCGTTATCCACCGCTTCCTGAATCCGCGCCTTCGCTTGTTCCATCAAAGCCTCTACAATCACATCCAACGCCACATTCTTTTCCTCGGCTAACTCCGCGACAGTCTGCCCCCCGGTCACCGCCTCACGCAGTTCTTCTGTCGTGATACCCAGAATCTCCGCTACTGCTTCCATCTGCGCCGGCTTTATCTCACGGGCGTTCTCAATTATTTCCTGGCGTCTCTTATTGCTGTGCAGCGTCTCCATCCGTTCCTTGAAATTAACCTCGAAAGCTTTGAGGAACATCTCTTTCGCTGCCTCTGCCTGTTTATCAGCTTGCTCCTGGGTGATAGTTCCCTCTTCCACTGCCTCTGCCAGGCGTTCCTTGATAGGTTCTGCCATAGTTGCAGCCAGTTCTTCAATGTCTACATCCTGAGCTTCGGCCAGTTCGGTGATAGTCTGGCCTTCCCCTACGGCGTCAATCAGGTCATCAATTGACATATTGAGACCCTCGGCCAAAGCCTTGATCTGTTGGCCAAACTGCCACAAGGCCGCAATCGGGTTTTGTATCTGACCCGTGAAGCGGCCCCCGGTCCCCCGGTTGCCCATTCCCATTGGTGGGGTAGGCCCTTGTGCCAGCGTCAATCCTGCAACACTTAACGATAAAACAACAGCTACCAACAATCCTAAACTAAGTTTCTTGAACATCTTAACTATCCTCCTTGGTTTTTACTATACTTTAAGCATACCAGGCACTTATTAAGAAGTTGTTAAGAACCTATTGGCATGTTCTTTGACATACCTTCTATTGCTCTACGGGGACTGCCAAGTCCCCGTCAAGCAAGGGCATGTCCTGGACTTGGCAGTCCAGGACGAGCGGGTGTGAGAGGTATGCAGTCCAGGACATGCAGAAACAATAAAAAATCTCAATGAATCTCCGTGCCTCCTCTGTGCGTCTCTGTGGGATTCTTCCTGTCTCCCCTTAGTTCTTTGCATCTTTATCCATACTGTGTAAAATCTAGGTAATCTTGTATTTATGGGGAGGATCTGCATATGGAGGGCCGTAGTCAAAAAATCATCGTTGTCGTGTTATTACTCTTCGGGGTTGCTTTTGCGCTTTTAGGCTACTTGGCCTTTTCTGGCCTGGACATCGAGGATTTTTTCTCCACGTCCCCCTTGTCTCTCTTCCAGGATGAAGCCACAGCCACACCTGTTGGTGAAGTGGCGCAACTTCCCCCCGGTTCTAGTAGCCAGGGTACCACACCAACCCGCACCCGTGTCTCAAACACTCCCACCGCGACGCCAACATCCAAGCCGACGTTGACTCCCACAGCGACGGCTACCCCTACGCCCACGGCCACACCGACCCCGGTGCCCGATATGCCCCCGGGAATGGCTTGTTTTAGCACAATTGGCTCCGGTATGACCTGTTTAGACGATACCGGGTGGCGCAGTTTCACCCAGGGAGCAGGGACACTGGGGGGCGATAACGTCCACGATGTGGTTTTCTGTCCTGATGGGCGTCTGTTGGCAGTCCATACCTTTGGGGTCGGGGCCTTTAACGGCCAGGTATGGAAGGAATATTCCAAGGGGTGGGGCAGTAGCTCGCCGGAAGCACTAGCCTGTGCTCCCAATGGTGATATTTGGGTGGTGCATTTTGAAGGGGCCAGCCGGTTTGACGGCAAAGAATGGCAGACCTATAATTCCCGCCTCTTTGAATCCGACGGTGCTGTGTCGGGTTTAGTCGAGGATATTGCCGTGGCTCCCGATGGGCTGGTCTGGGTTGTGACATCCGGCAATGTCGCGAGTTTTGACGGCAACCGTTGGCGAGTATACGCAGATAAGGATTTTGGTGGAACTTATTTCTTTGATGCTATCGCACTGGATGCCGCCGGTAATCCCTGGGTCGCGCATACCAACGGCGTGCTTACTCTTGAAGATGGCAAAACGTGGGTCAATTATGTTAATGAGAAACTTTTGACCGTTGAGAGCATCGCGGTGGACCTCTCTGGCCGTATCTGGGTGGGGACGTTTGGCCGGGGACTCTTCGTCTATGAGGATGGCGGGTGGATTACCTACGTTACCGGGAATAGTCCATTAGTCCATGATCGAGTTTATGATGTCTTTATTGATAGCCGCCAGCGTGCCTGGGTCGCTACCGAGTTTGGTATTAATGTCGTTGTTGGTCAGGATTGGTTCAGTTACCGGATGGATAACGCCGATTTGGTTGACAATTCCTTTCGTGCCGTCACTGTGTCCGAAGGTGGTCCGGCAACATTGCTTGAGCCTGTAGAAAAAGCGTCTGGCTCACTCTCCGGGCGGGCAGTCTTTGAAAATGGCTCACCGGCCGCCGGAGCATTGGTAGAGATTTGTGCCAAACGTCTGAACCTGTATCTTTTTGATGCCCACCCCTGTTTGGATCAACCCCTCCAACAGAGTGTCGAGGTCGGTGCTAATGGCGACTTTGCCTTTGAAAATCTGCCAGCGGCATGGTATAACATTACCGTCTATAATGGCGAAACCTGGTCTATACTGCCCTCTGCCAATGGTATTAGCGCGCTTCGCTCTCAAGTGTTGCCCGGTGAGAATAACTACATCGGCGAACTCATCGTTAAGTAAGTTTCTCCCCTCTTAATCTCCCCCATCGGGGGAGATTAAGAGGGTAAGCGGTCGTTTTAAGCCTCAACCGGCTTATTATGGATGATATGTCCTTCTCGGCGGGCAATCTCCACAATCATACTTTCATCCCCGCTTTCGTATTGGCGACGTCCCACGGCAATTGGTTCAATCCGGCTATCTATATGTGCCGCCACTCGCCAAAGAAGCTGAACGTCTTCCCGTCTTAGTTGTTCATCGAATTGCTCTGAAACAACCATTACGTCAATATCACTCCACTCGTGGGGCTGGTTCCGGGCATAAGAGCCAAACAACACACCATACTCTACTGTAATCCCCTGTTCCTCTATTGCTTTTATATAGCATTGGACGATTTGGATAATTGCTGCCTCAACCATAATTGCCTCATTTGGCTAAGAAACTCTTTACCTCCCGCGAAGCTTTTTTAAGACTACAAAAGTCTTAGCGGGCTATTGCTTTGGCATGGGCATTTCTTGATGGATGGACATTCGCTTTACAGTGGGTCTATTAAGACTTTTGTAGTCTGTCTCCCAAAATGCTTGCATATTAGCTTCCTGGAAGGTGAAAACATCTATCCCATAAACTCCTTCAGCAGTGTATACACGATCTCCGTCCCATCCTCAACCGCCTTCACCGGCACGCGCTCATCCGCTGCGTGGATGGTATCCAATGATCCATTAGGCAGGTCCAGCGGGATAAACCCGTACATCTGCATCCCTAAGCGTGCGAAGTGGCGCGCATCGGTCACGCCGCTCAGTAAGTACGGCATCGGCGTTCCCTCTGGGTCCGCCTTGCCAATAATCCTCTCCAGGACATCATAGCGCCCCATATCCGCTTCTGGCGGCCCATCTTCATAATGCGTAACCTCCAGGTCAACCCCATCACCCAATAGCGCACCTAGCTCCCGTAACATATCTTCCTGGGTGAAGCCCGGCAACAGCCGCCCGTCCATATCCAGCGTAATCGTACTGGGAATAACATTAATCTTGCTGCCCCCGTTAACGATGGTAGGGCTTACCGTATTATGCAAAATAGGGTTAAGCTGGTTGGCCTGTTCCCCTAGTATATCCAAGACACGGTCCGTGAGCATTGGATTGAGCAGTTGCCCTATCACAGTTCCTTGCGGGAAAGGCAAGTTGTCCTTTAGCGTCGTGATTAGCTCCCGTGCTGTAGGCGTAATATGCACCGGCAGCCGCTGCCGGTCCAATATATGCAGCACATCGGCTAACTTCGCCATCGCTTGGCCTCGTAGCGGTATCGAACCATGCCCCCCTCTGCCGTGAACTGTGGCCCGCATCTTGCATTGGTGCTTCTCCGCCACCATAATGGGATAGAACTTCTTCCCTCCCATATAGACTGCGAACCCGCCGCCCTCGCCGATAGCATACTTCACGCCTTCAAACTGTTCGGGATGGTTATCCACCAGGTACTTTGCCCCGTATTTGCCATTGACCTCTTCATCCACGACCGCGGCCAGGATCACATCACCGGGGGGAACAAAGCCCTCTTCTTTGGCTTTCAGCAGTGCTCCAACAAAGAGCGCGATACTGCCCTTATCGTCCAGCGCACCCCGCCCCCACAACACACCATCCACGATTTTGCCCTCAAAGGGTGGGTGGCTCCATTTCTGGTTCTCCGTAGTCACTACATCGACGTGGCCCTCCAGTAAGATAGGCGGCGATTCGCCACGGCCCCGCAACCGGGCGATTAAGTTCGGTCTCTTATCGTCCATTCCCAGGAGTTTAACCGTCAGCCCGGCCTCACGTAGAATACCTGCGA
>JAFGKB010000030.1 GCA_016928755.1 Anaerolineae bacterium
CCCTAGGATAGGGTCTAAGCCCAAGGATAGGGTTGAAATTCACGCGCCAGTTGTACCGGGCCAGCGAATGTCTCGCGAGCGGCTTGCAAGATATCGACCATCTCCAGGGCATTGTCGGCGTGGTAGTGAATTAAGACGAGTTCTTTAACCCCGGACCGGGCGGCAAGAGCACCTGCATCGGCAGGGAAAGTATGACCATTAGGAGAGGCCGATGCCTCATGAAAAAGCAAGGTAGCACCCTGCGCTAATTGTTCAACGGCCCGGCAAGGGGCAGTGTCACTGGAATAGACAAAAGCGGCAGCGCCGTGGCCAAAGCGCAGTGCAACAGAGGGAATTATATGTTCGGTTGGCGCTGCCGTAATCTCAAAATCCCGGTCTGTTGCGACGGCGGCTCCTATTTCCGGTTCGATAGGGTGGTAGGCAACTGGGAACATCCCCTCCCAGCGCTGTGGTTCATAAAGGGCAATCATGGCCTGAATCTTTTTCAAGACCCCAGGCAGGGCATATATCGGCAAGGGTTCCTGGCGCGGAGACCCTTGTACGTATCCGGCTAAGAATAGGCCCAACAGAAACACCGGTAATCCGTATACATGATCAGGATGAAAATGTGTAATAATCACACCCTGTATTGAGAGCGGATTTAGACCGGCCTGCTGTAAGCGTACCATAGGACTATCGGCGCAATCCACCAACCAGTAACGTCGCTCTCTAACAACGGCCAAGTAACTGTTGGCTTGACCAGGGGATGGTAACGCGGATGACACCCCCAAGGGTAAAACATAAGCACTACTACCAGGCATCACACCTCCAATGACACTAAGGTCTGTAAAAGAATAATGTCTCGCGCCAACGCCCCCAAGGACGGGGGCTTAGAGCGAGTGTCATAGGTCAAAACAAAGTTATACCCAATTAACATTGGGAAAGACCCAATAATCACATAACGGAGACTTCTGTAGTCTTTTTCTCTACTAACGCACCCGTAGCTGGGTCCCTAACCGAGACGCCAAAGCCTTAAGAACAATCGTGGCGTAACAGCCCCGTGACAAGGTAAAGTGTACGGTGACAGCTTTCCGGCCGGCATTAAACTTATCGTCTGCAGAGGAATCACAAGAAACCTCATAGGGAGTGAACCCCACTAACCGCTCACCTTTGGGGACATAGACACGTTTAAGAATACGCGCTTTAAAGTCGGGGAGCGTTAACCCATCTTCGGCCAACACAGCTTCTACAGCCGCATCTAAAGGTTTTTGGTAATAGGCTGTTAAGCGGGGCAGCGGCACAGAAAGCCCGAACCAATCATCATTTCCAGATTCGGTATCCGGTAACGGGAAATGCTGGGCGGCAATCTCCAAGGCCGTGGAACATTTTGCGGTATCGGACAGATAGCGCCCCACAATGCGATTCCAAACCCAGGATTGGTAAGCGGAAAGATAAATAGATAACAAACGATCCTGGATGAGGTTCACAGCTTTACGGAATTCGTGGGGATGGTCCTTCAAATAAGTGATTACACTTCTGAAATTAGAGGGACGTGGGGCCTCGTGGAGTAAGAAGCCCCATTGACCCCAGTGTGTACGGACCAATTCTTTGAATTCCAGTACGTTTTTAGGGTCACCAAGCATTGGCTCACTGAGGTAAATGCGGACGGCTAACTCAGCATCCCGCTGTAGCACAGCCTGACCAATAAAACCTTTGTCAGAAAGGGAGCCAAAGCGCTGGTCGTCAAAGTAATTGGGCAAGCCGCTGGCAGCGATTTGCTCCATAACATGGGGGAACGCGGCAGCTTCTTCCGGTGCCAGGTCACGCACCACAATGCTAAACCGGTTCCCTTTTAAATTGGCGGGTTCCAGGGCGCGAGAGCCACGTCCAACCCGCGTCGCACTGAAACGCTCGCCCTTAATGATTTCTGGGGCTTTACGACTGCGCACGCTTGCATATTGTACCGCGACAGCCCTGGAATCCTTCAAAGCCGGAAAGACCACGGCGCTAGGGGAGAGTTTTAGTTTTGCGGCTAACTCATCACGGACAACGGTCGTAGGCACACCGCGCTTTTCGATTTTGTAATAGGCATGAGCCCCTTTCCTAAGTATCAAATCAATCAGTTCTTCAACACGAAAATCTTCAGGACGATATTTTATACGCATGCAGCCTCCAACTATGACGATGGTGTGGACACCGCGAAGGGAGTTGGCGATACAAACGGCGTCGGTGTAGGGGTAGGTAAAACATCCACAAATATGATATTTAGAAATCCTAGCCCTTGAAATAACGAGCGCAGGACTTGCCGTGCATTTTCATCTGCTTTTTCCAAAATACCGTCTTCCATTGCAGTTTGCAAGATTAAACGCTCGGCCTCCTGGCGCGCGGCAGTCTCTAGTTGCGGATTTAGACCAGCCATTCCGGTCCGGCGATCATAAACGGAAGTGCGGTTGTTATCTAATGTCGTAACAAATATTTTAGCCTCTGGCACCCGCATATAGATTGTGCCAGCATCACCTAATACGATGTCTTCAACTTCAATGTCACTTAAGTCAATGCCGGCGATGACTTGCCCATAGGCAATCAAGAGGAGTTTATCACCAAATAGAAACCCCATCGGTCCTTGGCCTGATTCGGCCGTAATCACTTTTTCTACATGGTAAGAAGCCGTCTCCAAACGGCTTAACATTTGGACACGTTCTACCACAGTAGCGGCACTGGGATAAATTGTAGGTGTCGGCAAAGGTATAATTGCAGAAGTCCCCCCTATTGAACTACTTAGGGTTTGTACTTGCCCCACAAGTCGGATAATGATAATCAACAGGACTACTATCCCAATCCACATCAGAATACGCCCAATATTTTTCATAAAAGCTCCTTCATCCGGGTAAAAAAAATCAGCACTCTTTCAAGTGTTCTATGACGGGTTAAAGATAGGCTATATGTACAATCAAACTACCCGCCAATTACACCTTGAAGGAGTATTAAATGCGCTTTCAAATTCTGGATTATTGCGGTAAAACTTATTATACAACTTTACTACGCTTTCACGTTTGCGTCAACACACTTCTTAAAATTGAAGACTGCGAAAGTCTCAGTAGATGATGACTA
>JAFGKB010000031.1 GCA_016928755.1 Anaerolineae bacterium
CACCCCCGGCTTCGGCAACCTCAGCACGGGTAATTTCCGGTGTAAAGAAAGGTTCTCCCATCACACCGAAGTCAACCACCAGGGTCTTAAGCCCTTCTTTTTCAATGAGTTCCTTGACAAAAGCAAACTCGTGACCCTTAGTATCCAAAGCACCAACAATGACAACAGTTTTCGCCATGTTTTTCCTCCTATGAGATTTTTTTTAGTGAAACATGCCGTTTATGCCCAACGGCAGGGGTAAATACCACAAGTACCTCCTAGTGTAAAACAAAATCCCCCGTTATGCATGAGCACAGCGGGGGATTTTGAGGGGTAATTTAGAGCTAGTTCTTGAGAACTATTCCTTGTTGTAAAACTAAGCTAACAGCCTCGGTACGACTATTGACGCCGAGTTTGGAGAGGATACTGCTGACATGGTTTTTGACTGTGAATATGCTGATACTCAGGCGTTGGCCGATCTCGGCATTGGAGAGTCCTTCGATAAGAAGGTTAAGTACATCATGCTCCCGTGCCGTCAGAGCATCATTCAAGCCGTCGGGATCCCGCTCCCCTACTGCCAACAGATTACGGGCTACCTCTGGGGCCAGGGTCGGCAGGCCAGAATGTGTAGCGCGGATCGCCTCGGCCAGTTTATCAGCAGAAATATTTTTCAGGAGATAGCTGGTAGCACCGGCCCGCATAGCACCTTTGATAAGTTTATCCTCACCGAAACTGGAAAGAGCGATTATTCTTATTTCCGGCTGTTGGCTGTGGATTTCCTCTATGGCTGCGACGCCATCCATCTCAGGCATTACCAAATCCATGAGGACTATATCGGGAGAAAGTTCCCGGCAGAGACGAATGGCTTCGATCCCGCTGGAAGCCTCACCTACAAGTTCCAAATCGTGGAAGGCTTTTAAAAAAGCGCTGAGGCCCTCGCGCAACATGTCGTGGTCATCAACAATTAAAATGCGGATACGTTTTTGCCCGGTCATAATTCCTCCTCGTGATCGTCTGTTGTGGTTACCGGCTTTCTCCAGGTGATAGTAACACCGGTACCCGCACCAACTGCGCTGGTGATGCTCAGGTCGGCATTTAACATAGCGGCGCGTTCGTGCATAATGCCTAAGCCTAACCGCTCGGGGGACAATTTCTCAATATTGAACCCCCGCCCGTTATCCCGGATGCTCAACGTGACAACACCAGGGGCACAATAGAGGTCCATATCGACATGGGTGGCCCGGGCGTGTTTAGCGGTATTATTCAGTGTCTCCTGGGCAATACGATATAGACCAACCTGTACATCAGGGGGCAGCAAACACTGCCCTTGTACGGTGAGGGCAATATCGAGTTTCTTGCGACTCATAGTGGCTTTGGCTAAGTGGTCCATAAGATCTCCCAAGCTGGCCTCGACTAACGCAGTAGGACGTAGTTCCAAGAGCATAGTGCGCATTTCCGCCAAGGCACCCCGGGTGAGGCGGCGAAGTTGCGCAAGGCTACGTTGGCCTTCGTCGATATCTTCCTCCCAGAGGGTCGGCAAGACATCGGCAATTAGGCTGGCGGTCCATAAGGTCTGGCTGACGGCGTCGTGAAGGTCACGGGCCAGTCGCTGGCGTTCCTCCAGGGCAGCCAAAGCCTGGGCCTGTTCGTACAGGCGGGCATTTTGGATAGCAATAGCAGCCTGGTTGGCGAAAGCCCTGAGTCTTTCGGCATGGTGCAGGTCAAAGAAGCCTTTGGTGGCACTGTTCAAGTTAATGAAACCGATGACCTTACCCTCGCTTTGAATCGGCGCGCCCAAGTACGAGCGCACCCAACAAGTGCCGGGCCGTTCAACCCATAAAGGAGCCTCGTGGACATCCTGAATGATTAAGGGTTCCTTGGTCTGGGCCATCTGGTGCAAGTTCGGCAATTCGTCAAGGGCAAAGGTGAGGTTGACTTCCTGTCGCTGGGAGGGCTGGCCCATAACACTGCGATAACGCATAGAGTGGGAATCACCGGATTCCACAAGGATGATATCAGCCATATCATGGGGCACTACCCGGCCAATTTCGGAGAGGATGCGGTCTAAAACCTCATCGAGATTTAGGGTGCTATTCAGTAAAGCGGCGGTATCTCGCAATGCCTCAGCCAGGGTACGCTGTTCACGTTCGGCGGCCCGGATACGTTGTTGAGCAAAGGCCGATCCCAAGGCACTGGCAGCATTGCGCAAGGCGTCTAACTCGGCCCCTAAATCAACCTGGCGTTCCTGTAGACAATCATCAAAGCCAATAACACCCCACCATTCCCCCTCACTAAAGATAGGCACCCACGACAGTGAGAGGATGTGCTGCGCGGTCAAAAAACGGCGTTCCTGTTCGGTGAAATCACGGCACAGGCCAGAGATGATCGCCCCGGCCTTAAGCAGCCGTACCCAACGACCCAGGCCACTGGGTAAATAAGCAAAATCAGGGAGATAGGGAACATCAACACCAGGCCGGTGGTTTTCGGCACTCCAGACGGCATGACGGCCGGCCCATAGCTCACCGTCGAAAGTGGTATAGTTTTTTAAGATGTAGGCGCGGCTAAAGCCCACAGCCTGTCCTATCTGGCCCAGGACACCGGGCAAGGCTTCGTCCAGACTATCAGGGAGAAGAAGGTGCTGGCTGGCATAGGCCAGGGCCTCAAGGATTTGGTCACGTCGCTGCAATGCCTCCTCGGCCAGCTTGAGGGCCGTTATGTCGGTGATGGACCCCATCATACGCACGGGGATACCACTTTTATCCAGGAAGGCGGAGCCACGCGCCAGGACCGAACGCACCTCTTGGTTAGCACGTAAAATACGGTATTCTTGCTCATAGTGATGGGCCAGCCCTTGGAGATGCCGGGACATTGACCGGGAAACGGCTACACGGTCTTCAGGATGGACGACCGCGAGCAGGTCGGAGAGTTGGTGACGGCCATCATCAACATCATCCATCCCAAAAATAGCCCGCAAGCTAGGGTCGAGGTAGAGGGAGGCAGTAGCAGTGTTCCACTCCCAAATACCGGTCCGCCCGGCATTGACGGCGAGGGCATAGCGTTCTTTGCTCAGACGGAGTGCTTCCTCAGCGCGTTGGCGTTCGGCGATTTCCTGCTTGAGTTGTTCATTGGTGGCGGAAAGCTCCGCAGTGCGGGCCTTCACGCGCTTCTCTAAGTCGTCACGCGCTTCTTTCAAGGCCCGCTCGGCCTGGATGCGTTCGGTAATGTCCTCATAAGTTCCCAGGATACCCACGACGTTACCCTCCGCATCGTGGAGCGGGATTTTGTTGGTCTGTAACCAGGCGAGCTTCCCATCCGCCTGGGTTTGCGGTTCAATGAAATTATACTCCGGCTTGTCATTAGCCATCACCCGCTGATCATCCCTGAAGAAGTTCCCCGCCTGCTCAGGTGTCCAGGCCAGGTCTTGGTCGGTCTTACCGACTATGTTATCCGGGGAACCTACACCGGCATCCACGGCAAAGCTGATATTGCAGCCCAGGTAAACGGAGTTACTATCTTTCCAGAAAACAGCCTGGGGGATATTGTCGATGACCAGGCGGAGCATTTGTTGGGAAGTCCGCAGGGCTTCTTCGGCCTGTTTACGTTCGGTGATATCCTCATAGGTACCTAAAATGCCAATGACATGGCCCTCGGCATCGTGAAGGGGTATTTTATTGGTCTCTAGCCAGGCGAATTTTCCATCGGCCTGGGTCTGGGGTTCGATGAAGTTGTATTCTGGACTATCTTGATCCATGACCCGGCGATCTACATCACGGAATGACTCGGCCTCCGCCGCCGTCCAGGCCAGGTCGTGGTCGGTTTTGCCCACGATATTCTCAGGGACTGCAACTCCGGCATCTATGGCAAAGTTACGGTTACACCAGAGATAGATAGAGTTACGGTCCTTCCAGAAGACGGCTTGGGGGATATTGTCCATAATCAGGTGGAGTAATTGGGATGCACGGAGTTCTACTTCAGTACTTTTGTCTTCAGCTTCAGTGTAGAATTTTGATGACATTGGATCCACTTAACGACAAATCAGGATGGGGCGGCAGCTTTCACGCAAGACCTTATCCAAAGCACTCCCAAACATAGCCTCAAGGACAGGGTTGAGACCATACCCACCCATAATGATCAAGTTACTGTTAAAGTCCTGCACAGACCGGAGTATGGCATCGGCAACCGGTTTCTCTTTAATCAAGTAGGTAGCTTCAACATTGTGCGCACCAAGATAGTCCCGCGCTTCCTGAAGGGTATCTTCGGTAGCTCCCCCAGGCTCAATAACAGTCAGGACAACCAAGGACAGGTCAGGCCACTGGGTCACCAGATAGGTGGCTATAAAGAGCGCCTCACGGGCTTTGCGACTGCCATCATAAGCCAACAACGCCCGGTTAAGGGGAAAGAGAGGACAAGGGACGGCCAGAACTGGGCGGGAAGCACGCTGGATAAGACTACGGAAGCCTGATTTGAGCTTGTCTACCGGCGAAGAGCCGGGGGGATAGTTGAGACTCACAACGACTAGATCGGACCAGTGGGAGCGGGCATTGATGCATTGGATGACGGGGCCTACTTCCACGGCAAATTTACCCTTTACACCAGCTTCGGCACAGCGACGTCCGAATTCCCATCTCAAGTCGTGAACGGTTTTCGTCTCGACGGACTCTTCATCCGGCACGACGTGTAAACCCTGCAAGGTAGCACCCTCTTCTTTTGCTATTTCGAGGGCCTGATCAAATGTACGCCACCCACTCTCCTCACCATTCAGAGCAACCAGGATATCGGAAAAGAGGTTATCTTCATGGCGTACTTCTACCCGTTCCTTACGCCACACCCCAGGTTCCGGGCCGGCTTCAATATCAACGGGACTCACCGCATTTAGAAGTTTCCCGCCAGCACGGAATAGGAGCTTGCCCAGGTTTTCATTTTGTTTCTCGACCAGATTAGCAGCGGCGATCTCAAGCTTGATATCCCAACCCAGGGATTCCTCCAAAAAAGCCTTGTGGTTAGCCAACCATAAGTAGAGATCGGTCTCCGTACGATTAGGAAATGAGCGCAAAATAGCCAACTCCCGGATAATTCGGATAACGGGCATGTAGACCGTATCGTACCAGTGTTTTACGGCTTCTGCTAATGGTATTTCGCGCTCCCACTCCAGGCCCATGAAGTGACGATGCACCGCAATGTGTTCCTCCAAGATGGGGTATTGGCCGGGAGCTGTAACCGTGAGGTCGGCATCAGGACAAGCAGCTTTCAATGGAATACGCTGGAGAAAGTCAACGTATTCAGCTTTTAGAATTAATTCGTCAGGTTGGGTATCCGGTGAAAAAGGCACCGGGCTATAGACCTCGGTAACATAGGCCTCGATAGTTTCTGCCTCTAAGTTGCGGGCAACAGAGACCCGGTGGTTCCCATCTTTGACAAAATATGCGTCACCGATTTTGTAAAGTTCAATAGGTGGAATATAATTACTGGTAGTCATGACTACCTGGACACGTGCCCAACGGTCTAAATCGGTATCCTGTTTAGGTAGAAAGCTGCGGGTAAAATCCGTATAGCGATTAACACTACCCACAATAGCATCTAAGGGGACCGTTTGGAGTCCTCGGTCAGATGAGGATGTGGCACGTAAAATCCGCCGCACTTCTTCATAGGAAAACAAGGCATTGGACTTACCTGTCAGTCGCGAACCCAGAGCTTCTAGCTCGGCGCGACGACGTGCATTACTAAAATCTTGTATTGCAGATGCAAGATATATACCCATAGTTTATCCCTCCAGATTGGAGTATAAACAGTTTCAACTTTTAGTCAAAGCAATAAAGGATAGATTGCGGTTAAAAATTGACAATTCAAGGGCATAAGTGATTGAGAAATATGACACGGGTTTGGGTTTATGGGTTATTTGACACTAGCGTTATGTGTTGAGTGTATTTTATATTTGTGGGGAGCAGGATGTTGAAATAGTATTCACCCAGCTTAAACATATTAGTTGGGAAAATTTTAGAAGATTATTTTATGGAGGTAGAGATAGACATGGCAAAGATTACGACGTTTTACAAAGGTGAGATGCTGTTCGAGTCCCAAATGGGCAATCATTCTTTTACTATTGATGTTCCAGCGAGTATGGGAGGGAGTGACCGTGGCCCGACACCGCCCGAAGTATTTGTCGCTTCTCTGGGAAGCTGCATCGGGGCTTTTGTCGCTCAATATTGCGAGAAGAACGGTATTGATGACGAAGGAATGACGGTTGATATTACTTTTGATAAGGCTGACGACCCGACCCGTCTGGTTAACCTTAAGGCAACCATCAATCTGCCCAATGGGGACTGCGCCAAACGTATGAAGGCGATTGAACGCGTCGCTTCTCACTGCCCGGTCCACGCGACCATTAACACGATGGAAGAGCTAAGTATTCAAATCTTGGGTAAAGACGATTGTAAAATGGAAGGGTAATTCCATCTCTGGTAAAAACTTGGGTTATAATAGAGGGAGAGGCTTAAGCTTCTCCCTCTATTTTTTAGCCAATCAGGAGTCTAAATATGAAACGCAAAGTCCAGACTGGTCATAGTTATCCGTTAGGAGCAACCGTATATCCAGATGGGGTCAATTTCTGCGTTTTCTCCAAGAATTGCACATCTGTGGAATTACTATTATTTGACGACGCGGATGATGCACAGCCTAGTAAGAGCTTCAAACTCGACGGGGATAAGAACCGCACTTTTTATTACTGGCATATCTTCGTGCCAGGCGTACAGGAGGGACAACTCTATGGATACCGGGTCTCCGGAGATTATGCCCCGGAGAAGGGTCTCTGGTTTGATGGCGATAAATTACTATTGGACCCTTACGCGCGGGCCATAGCCGTAGGGAAAGGTTATGACCGGAAAGCAGCTACCAGACCGGGGGATAACTGTGGCCATGCGATGAAGAGCGTTGTGGTGGCCCATAACGATTACGATTGGGAAGAAGACGATATTTTACGGGAAACTTATGCCAACAGTGTAATTTACGAGATGCATGTAGGGGGTTTTACCAGGCATCCCAGTTCCGGGGTAGCACCGGAGAAACGGGGGACTTATGCCGGGGTGATCGAAAAGATACCTTATCTGAAGTCCTTGGGCGTCACAGCCGTGGAATTGTTACCGGTGCACCAATTCGACGAACAAGATGCACCACCGGGACTGACGAACTACTGGGGTTACAGTCCAATAGGGTTTTTCGCCCCCCACCAAGGTTATAGCTCCGATAAAAGCTCACTGGGGCCGGTATATGAGTTCCGGGATATGGTCAAAGCATTGCACAAAGCCGGGATTGAGGTCATCCTGGATGTGGTATATAACCATACGGCGGAACGGGATCATACCGGACCAATCTTATCATTCCGGGGCTTGGAAAACCGCGCTTACTATATTCCTGATCCTAACGACCGCACTCTATATGCTAACTACAGCGGGTGCGGGAATACGCTGAATACCAACCAGTCTATAGTGCGGCGACTCATTATCGACAGTCTCCGGGCCTGGGTCTCGGAGATGCATGTGGACGGGTTCCGGTTCGACCTGGCCTCTGTGATGGCCCGTGATGAGTGGGGTGAGCCACTTAAAAGCCCGCCGATTTTATGGGAGATTGAATCGGACCCGATATTGGCCAGTTGTAAGATTATGGCCGAGGCATGGGACGCGGCGGGGCTTTACCAGGTAGGGACCTTTATCGGGCATCGCTGGGCAGAGTGGAACGGGCAGTTTCGCGATGATGTGCGGCGATTTGTGAAAGGGGATAACGATACGGTGGAGAAGGTTATGATGCGGGTGGCAGGCAGTCCGGACCTCTACTCACCGGCGGAGCGGGAACCGAACCGCAGTATTAATTTTATCACCTGTCATGACGGGTTTACGCTCAATGATTTGGTTTCTTACAATGTGAAGCATAATTTAGCCAATGGTGAAGATAACGGAGATGGGGCTGATGTTAATTTTAGCTGGAATTGCGGTCACGAAGGGCCAACCGATAACCCGGTAATCGAGAAATTACGCTCACAGCAGGTCAAGAATTTGCTGACGATTTTATTTGTGTCCCAGGGCACGCCGATGTTACTGATGGGGGATGAGGTACGGCGAACTCAACAGGGCAATAACAATGTCTATTGCCAAGATAATGAGCTTAGCTGGTTTAATTGGGAAGCACTAGAAGAACAAGCCGGACTCCTAGAATTTGTCCGCAAGTTGATATGCTTTACCCAAAAGTTGGAGATCTTCCGCCAGGAGCAATTCTGGGTTGAGCCACGAGAAGGGGAAACACCGCATATCACATGGCACGGGATCAATCTCAACGAGCCGGATAAGGGCTATAAGTCCCACAGTTTGGCCTTCGAGTTACGAAATCCAAAGGGTACGGAACATTTACACATTATTCTCAACGCTTACTGGGAGCCTTTGAATTTCAGCCTGCCGCGTTTGCCGGCAGGGGAATGCTGGCATTGTATTCTCGATACCAGTTTAAGGCCCCCGGAGGATTTTCACTGTCCAGACACTGCTCCGGCGTTTTGTGAACGGCGTTATCCAACGGCTGCGCGCTCGGCGGTGGTGTTGATGGCGAAAGATA
>JAFGKB010000213.1 GCA_016928755.1 Anaerolineae bacterium
CCACTAAGACTTTTGTAGTCTTAAATTCTATTGTGCTGTCGAGATTACGCCCCCGCAACTCTCGAAATTAATCAGGTGTTCCGCCTCCGTCTCGGCGAAGAAGTGGCTGCCGTTATTTTGGGTACAATCCACCATAAAGAAGTAGTAGGTTGTCTCTGCCGGGTAAGCGACTGCCTGGATAGATGCCAGGCCCGGGTTGGCGATAGGGGCCGGGGGTAACCCCTGGTTACGGTAAGTATTATAGGGAGATTCGACCTCTAGGTCGGAGAAGTAAAGTTGTCGCTTCCACCATGTACCCTCATCAGGACGGTAGCCCAACGCATATTGCACCGTGGGGCAGGCTGAAAGCGGCCACCCGTCGTGCAGGCGGTTGTAATATACCCCGGCAATGACCGGGCGTTCCTCTGGTACTACGGCTTCACGCTCTACGATAGATGCCAAAGTTAACCCCTCGTAAAAAGTGAGGCCCTGGGTCACTATCGCTTGTTGGGTCTCCGGCGTTACCTGGCGTTCAAAGTTGGCTAACATACGGTCAATGAGGTCATAGGCGGTAGCGTCGATTGCCAGACGGTAAGTATCCGGGAATAAGACCCCTTCCAGCGTGCCGGTGACCGGAATCTGCCCCAACGTCGGGTACTTGATGCTTAAATCGGTATTTTGCCACCCTGTCTGGGCCATTTGCAAGAACTGATCCGGCGCTATCGAGGTCTGCTCGGCGACCATTGTAGCGATTTCTTCCAGTCGCTTGCCCTCTGTAATTGTAACCTGTTGCTCCTCTACTTGTGCCTGTTGTAGCGCCGTGGCAATTTCCGGTATCGTCATCGTCTGGCGCAGCTTATAGGTCCCGGCCTGGATACCGGCATCCAGTTCTTTGTATTGTACATACCGGCGGAAAAGTTCCGCATCTGTAATTAAGTTTTGTGCTCTAAGACTCTCGGCAATCTCGCTGACACTCTCACCGGGGACGACCGTAAAGGTCACCTCGGTTGCATCGCTGCCGGCAGCCACTTCCAGCGCATCGGACTGGCTGCCGATATAAGCCCCTAAAAATGCTGATTCCGCAGAACAAGCTAACATAAATCCTGTGCACATAAGGCACAGGAGCATAATCGTCCAACGTCTCATATAGATCTCCTTTGTGCATCCAAATAGTTCTGTAAAATAACCGCCGCTGCAACCGCATCGAGTCTCCCCCTTTTCGGACGGCGGCCTTGTACTCTGAGGATACCGGCGGCTTCTTCGGTGCTCAGTCGCTCATCGAAGAGATGCACCGTAATTTCCAATGTAGCCGCCATCTCCGCGCTGTAATCCCGTACCCAGGCGGCTTGCTTGCCTTCTGTGCCGTCCATATTGAACGGTAACCCCACGACGATAGCTTTCACATGGTGCTGTTTCACCAAGTCTTTCAGATAGGCGTAGTCCGCCTTGCGTGAGGTCCTTTGAAATATAGTGAGGGGCCGGGCTAACATCCCACTGGTATCGCTGATCGCGACACCTATGCGGCGGTCTCCCAAATCTAATCCTAAATAACGCATAATGAGTCTCACTTTCGCTAATGGGGGGGGCGTCTTTTTACCATTGGCCGGGTACGACTTTAATCTCTGTACGGATGGGAAGTTGGGGGATAAGTGGGAACCAGTCCGGTGTCACTGTAATCTCCGGCTCTCTTGCCAAGGGTAACATATTGGACAGCGTTTCCTTGGCGTCCTCAATTCGTTCTCCCTTAATCAATGCCCACACCTCTTCGGTATCAATTTCTGCGGATGCATAACCATAAGCGGTAACATAGAAAGAAAAATCCCCCGATCCCACGTCTTCTTCCGCGGCTTCCCCATATTCAAAACGTGCATCGGTCAGAGTATATTCTCCGGGTAACTGTGCTGCGAGGCGACGGTAGGCCACAATCTGAGCATCACTTGCGCTTACGGCTTCCCCGGTCACCAGGAGCCGGAGTGTTAACCCAATAGTATTGGCCTGTTCGCCCGTCATTTTGGTGTAGGCTTCTCTAGGGGCGGCCTGGATAACCAGGGATTGTCGTGGCAGGAATTCGCCGGGTTGGAGATAGGCACTATACTGCAACCCGTTATAGGCCTCGGCTAAGACCTGTTGGGCGGCTAATTCCCACACCCGTTCTTTATCGGCCTCAGAAACCGTCGCCACGACCTCACTTTCTGCCCCACTGATGGGGTAGGGATTGGTCACCCTAACGGCTATACCGGCGACGCCTTCCACCTGACTGATTTGGTAGGAACTGACATTACCTATCGGCCCTTCTGATAGTGCTTCTATAGAAGCCGTTGCCTGCCCAAAAGCGGGGATAACGACATCGTGCAAAGTGGCGAACCGGGCCGGGAAGGATGTGGAAGTTGTGCGGACGATAGTTCCCTCCGGCACTCTGTAGTCCTGTCCCAGGAGATTGGTAAATATGATTTCCCCCCTGGCATACCCTGAGAAAGCATAACTGCCCCCGGTTGTGGCTACTTCTGCATAACCTTCAAATTCATCACCGATGCGCCGGGAAGGGATCAAGTTACGTTGTAAATCCACTTCCTCTAGTTCTGGTTCTACAGAGATCGGCATAATGGCCGAATAGGTCAAGCCCTCTGGCGCTAAGGTAATTTTCGCCGAGGGGATGGAGATAAATGCCGTCCCGGCTAAAGCGGCCAAGACCACCAGGAAAACCAACACCTTAATCCCGATTAACCATAAGGGTTGTGGTTTAGGGAGTGGCAATGGTGGCGCTTTAGGCTCCTCCGCCCACCATGCATCCCTTGGCTTGTCAGGTGCTTTGGGTAGTCGGGGTGGGGGAAATTCCCCGTTGTCTTCTATGTGCGTGCGTGCCGCTTCCTCCGTTGGAAACAGCGGGAACCCTGCCCCGCGCGCGTAAGGTTGGCGCAATGGATCTGCTATGACCCACGCCACACTTAGCCCGCGCTTCTGTGCTTCCCGCATCAGTATTGTATAGTCTAAGAGTTCATCCCAACCTTTTTCCGTTTCCCAGGGTAATAAGATCAAGATGTTGGGATTATCTGACCGGCGCATATTCTCCCGCACGGTATAACGGTCATCTCCCGCTGTTATGTGTATAATATTCACAAATTTACTCGCCTCCAGCGTCGGGCAGTATGCCACAACTTTTTGATTTGCCAAGCCTTTAGTAAGGCGTACAATCAAATAGTTATTGTAACATATAAAACCAAAGATACCTGATGGTATCTTTATAATATTTAAAGGAGTATTATATGAAGCCCCTTCACTATGAAATACATTTAGAACCAGACCTTGAGACCTTCGCGTTTTTGGGACGCACTCAAATTGAGATCGTATCTGATGATCCAACGAACCAGATAGCTCTCAATGCTAATGATTTAGCTGTCCACAGTTGTGTCGTTAAAAAAGAATCTGGTGACCTGGTGTGTGACTTCTCTTTGGATACTGGTCGTCAAGAGTTGGTACTGACCCTGCCAGAAGAAATGGCCGGTAAGATGGTTATAGAGATTGAATATACCGGGCAGATTAACGACCTGCTGGCGGGTTTCTATCGCAGTAAGTATTCCCATAACGGTGCGGATAAGTATATCGCCGTTACCCAATTTGAGGAACGCGACGCCCGCCGTGCTTTCCCCTGCTTTGACCACCCGGCCCAGAAAGCCACCTTTGATATCCAGTTTGTTGTAGCGGAGCATCTAACCGCTATTTCCAATACACCCATTATACTTGAGGAATCCCTGGGCAATGGGAAGAAACTGGTGAAGTTTGAACGCACCCCCAAGATGTCCACCTATCTGCTCTTCTTCGGGGTCGGTGAATTCGATATGATTGAGGATGCCTCTCAACTGCCTGTGGTGCGGGTATTCACTACGCCGGGGAAGACCCAGTATGGGAAGTTTGCCTTGGATATGGCGCGTAAATCCTTGGAGTTTGGTGAGGTATATACCGGCATCAAATTCCCCATTTCTAAATGTGACTATATCGCGGTCCCGGACTTCGCCTTCGGTGCAATGGAGAACTATGGCGCGATTACCTTCCGGGAAAACCTCTTGCTTGTCTATCCCGGTATTACATCGAAGCCCGTATTGACCCGGATTGCGCGTACAATTGCCCACGAGACGGCCCATATGTGGTTTGGTGACCTTGTCAGTCCTAAAGATTGGCAGGATTTGTGGCTCAATGAGTCGTTCGCCACCTTCTTCACTCACGAAATCCCCGACCATTACTACCCAGAATGGCACCAATGGGATGTATTTATCCAAGATTCCGTGATACCCGCTCTGGACCGGGACGCTTTAAAGGGTACGGTTCCCATAGAATTGCCCGGCGAGGGTGAGGTCGTTATTGACGCTTCTAGCGCGCCCATTATTTACAATAAGGGGGCCTCGGTTATCCGCATGTTAATTAACTATCTGGATGAGGCATTGGTTAAGAAGGGCATTAACTATTATTTGGATAAGTATAAGTTTGATAATGCCTCTTCCGAGGAGTTTTGGAATACTTTTATGCGGGGAACCGGGGAGCCGGTACTCTCCTTCGCTGAGGAGTGGATCAACCAGCCGGGTTACCCGCTGGTTGAAGTGACCCGCGAGGGTAATCAATTACAGCTTAGCCAGGACAGATTCTCGTTCTCTTATGAAGGTCCTAATGAGCGACGTGAAATACTCCGTGACTACTCCTCTTCACAGAAGTGGCGGGTGCCTTTACAGGTCACTCTCTACCGTGAGACCGGTGAGCCGGAACTGCGTAAGTACCTCTTTAGCTATTTCGATAGTAAAATTGAAAACATTCCCGATGATGTCGTAGCCTTTAAGTTGAACTCTGGGCAGGCCGGCTTCTATCGTGTCAAGTATGATGCGGTCTCCCTGGAAGCCATCAAGCGCTTGATCCAGGCTGGCCGTATGCCGGCGGTGGATCGTTTCGGTATAGAGAGTGATCTTTTTGCGCTGGTGATGCGGGGAGATTATACGGCATCCGCTTACCTTGATTTTATTGAGGCTGCTTTCATGAATGAAGACGGCTATTTGGCCCTTTTTGACATTACCCGGAATCTGCTGCGCTTGCATTTGCTTTGTCCGGCGGTTAAGGACAGAGTGCGCGCGGTTGGGCAGACTTTACTTGATAATGCCCTGGAAAACATGGGGCTTGAGCCACAACCTGATGAGGACCTCTTGCTCTCCGGCCTCCGGGACATACTCTTATGGACGGCGTTTGCTTTGGGGTCTGAGAAGGCGGCCACGTTTGGCCGGCAAAAATTCCAGGCCTTGCTCGAGGGTCAGGCCGTGCATGAGGACATCATCTCAAGTGTTTTGCGGATCGGGGCTATGAGTAGTGCTGACCGTGCCTTGGCATATTTCAAAGCGCGGTTGCTGTCCCCGGATGTGTCCCAGACCGAGAAAGTCTTTGTTCTCAGAGCTATGGCATGCCTCGGTAGCCAGGAAGCACTGGCGGAGGGGCTGAAATTCAATTCCGAGAATGTCCCCCAGAATAACCAGATTTACACATTTATGAACTTGAGCCATAACCCCGTGGCTAAGGACCTGCTCTGGCCCTGGTTTGTAGAAAACTTGCCCACTTTAAAGAAACTCCATCCTTCCTTGCTGGCCTATGTCATCATAGGGACTTTGCCCGTTGGTGGCTTGGGTCGTGAAGCCGAAGTCAAGGCTTTTATGCATGAGTTAATGGAAGAAAATGAGCGTGCCCGTAACGTTGTAGTTATGGCCCTGGAGATGTTAGACGCTTATGGTAAACTAGCGCAACAATCTTAATCTTAACCCAAATTGCCACCGACTTAGATTGGGCCAGTCTCTGTTTATAGAAGACTGGCCTAACTCTGTGTAGCAACTTAGGTTATAATTCCTATTGGGGTAGACGACAGAAGTCATTACCCATTCGCTCTAAGCCCCCGTCCTCGGGGGTGTTAGAAGACAAGACAAGACAAGAC
>JAFGKB010000032.1 GCA_016928755.1 Anaerolineae bacterium
CTTTAACACCGCGCTGATAACCAGCACGTTCAAAACTGGTAATATAATCCATTTCCTGTTCCTCCTCATACTTCCGCAATTCCTGCTTTAATGCCTGCTCCAATTCCGGGGGGAGATTCATCAGCCAGTCGATAAACATGAACAAGTGCACGACATCATCTCTCTGGTAGCCATGTTCATACAAGCGGCGTAACAGGCTAAACTTCCAGTCCTTGCGCGCCGCAACATCCTGCCGCGTCTCCTGGGTTTTCAGATGGGCCATCACGACCACGGCAAAAGGATTGGTACTCGCTTCCAGTTCGGCCCACCGTTCCCGGTAATCCTGCAACTTTACGGTGGGAAACTTCAGTTTCACCTCACAGCCCCACCGCTCATAGCCGAAATGTCCCGGCCGCCAGTCAGTGCTCTCATCCCCCAAAACCGCCAGACTGACCACCTCACGTTTGCGCAGATCGAATAACCGGTAATTGTAGGTATACATACGCTGGGCGAAGTCTGGGTCAGGTTGGTTCTGAATCTCGATGTGGATCAATACCCAACTTTCTGTCCCATCGGTACACCAAACCTTAACCAACTTATCCGCCAAACAACGCCCTAATTCCGCATCGCGCGTTACTTGTTGTAATTCGGTGTCCAAGAACTCTGGCTCATGGGTCCAGTCAATGCCTGTGTAGACCTGGGGGAAGAACAGGGCGGTGAACTCCTTGAAGTAGTGTTCCACTGCCGCTTTCCACGGCGCGTCATAATCGGTGCGTTCCGTGTTCATAGCTCATGTCCCTCACTTCAGTTACGAACCTAAAGGATCAATGTATGTCTTCATTATAGCATAAATACCCTGCGTGAATGACAATTTACCAAATTGTCCTACATCTCACGCTATCCGTCATGCTGAGTAACAACCATAAGAGACATGGTTCAGTGCAGAGAGAAAGTCGAGACACCTGTCATCCTGAGCGTAGCGAAGGATCTAGACCCTTCGGCTTCGCTCAGGGTGACGGGTTTGTTGGTTGTGTGTAGTCGAGACTTTCTTAGTAGCGCAGCCGAGACATCTCGCGTTATCCATCATGCTGAGCGCAGTCGAAGCAACCTGTCCTGAGCTTGTCGAAGGATCTATCCCACAGAGCCACACAGAGGACGCTCAGAGATTCACTGAGGTTTTTAATTCCTGTATTTGTTATGCCGAGTAACAACCGTTGAACCATCTCAATTTGGACACGGATTTAACAGATGGAATAGATTAGGAAGGACCGAATGATGTCCACGACAAGCTTCCACTTGCACACATAATCTCATTAAGAGCACAATTCGTTACTTTCTGCATTCGTTGTTGTCGTCTTGGCATAGAACCCCACAACACACGGACATTCATTCGTGTATTCGTGTGAGACTACAAAAGTCTTAGTGGATTATGGCTTTGGCATGTGCATGTCTTAATGTGAGGCCGTTCGCTTTACAGGGAGATTATTAAGACTTTTGTAGTCTGTTCTCACTACAACGAATCTGGGATAGGGAACGAATGATGCTTATCAAGTGAGACTACAAAAGTCTTAGCGGATTATGGCTTTAGCATGCGCATGTCTTAATGTGAGGCAGTCCGCTTTACAGGGGGATTATTAAGACTTTTGCAGTCTGTCCTCAATTAAGAGCATAATTTGTTAGTTTCTGCATTCTTTGTTGTCGTCTTGGCATAGAACCCCACAACACGTGGATATTTATTCGTGTATTCATATCTTATTCGTAGTTGTCCCGCGCCCAATCCGGTTTTACCTGCGGCCCGTTTTAGGTTATAATGCCCCATTGTGTTAACTTGTTATAAAATGGGCACGGATACAAGGTGCTCTGAAATCACTATCAAAATTGAGGGTTGGTAAAAAATGAATATCATTGGACTTTCTGATGTTAATAATCTGCATCACGATAACAGTGCTGCATTGGTCCAGGACGGAAAATTGATCTTTGCGGCTTCTGAGGAACGGTTTACGCGCCGTAAACACGATCCCTCATTTCCCTTAAATGCTCTTAATGCTTGCCTGGATTATGCTGGCTTAAGCATCAACGACATTGACTATTTCGCCGTTGGCTGGCCAAAAACCACGTTCTATCCTTATCTCTTCACCCGGAAAGCCGGGGATGTGCCCGGTGCAGTCTTCTCCCTGCTTAAATCAAATCCCCTGGCTTTTGTCAAGCACTCTCTCTGGAGTTTGGGCGATAAGTTAATCGGACGCCAATTCCAGAATAAATTGGAGGTTTTGGGTGTGGATCTCGGCAAAGTGGAGTATATTAGCCACCACCTGGCTCATGCGGCCAGTGCCTACCGTCTCAGTGGGTTTGATGAGTGTCTTACCGTGATTGGGGATACCTTCGGCCCAGATAAGGATGGCACTCTAATTTCTGGTGGTGCCTATCTCTGTCAACACGGTGAGATTGAGCGCATTGCCCCAATTCCGGCTTATGCTTCTGTTGGCTCTTTCTATACCGCTGTGACTGTGGCCTTGGGTTTCTCCTTCGGTGATGGCGAGGGCAAGACAATGGGTTTGGCCGCTTATGGCGACCCGGATATCTGTTATGATGAGATGTGGGAGATCGCGCCCCATTTTGAGAATGGGGAGTGGGTAGCTAGCCCCGCCTGGCTGGATTTTGCTTTGGCCCTTAACCGTGAACTCTTTATGTCCACGCCCGCTGGCAAAAAACTAACCAGTATGATTGCGCGTTATTCTGATAAGGATGTGGCGGCGGCGGTCCAACGTATCTTGGAGAATCTCATGATTTCTTATGTGAGTTACCTCTCGGAAGATGTTAAGCTATCCAAGCTGGCTTTGGCCGGAGGTCTCTTCCTCAATATCAAGACCAACGGGCGCCTTGCTATGGAACTTCCCCAATTTGACGATATCTTTATCCATCCCCATGCCGGTGACGGTGGTACGTCCGTAGGTGCGGCATTGGAACTTTACTACCAAAAGACCAAGGAATGGGAACCGGTGCAGATGCGCTCCGCCGCTCTGGGCCGTGAGTATTCAGATGAGGAGATTGAACAGGCCCTTGCCAAGTTCTCCGATGAAATTATATACGAACGGGTTGATGATATTTCCCGCGTTACCGGTGAACGGGTGGCCGATGGTAAGGTCGTCGGGTGGTTCCAGGGACGTGCGGAGTGGGGGCCTAGAGCACTTGGTTCCCGGAGCGTGGTGGCTGACCCTCGTAAATTGGAGACTAAAGAACGCATCAACAACCGTATGAAACGCCGCGATTGGTTTATGCCCTTTGCTCCTAGTACTCTTGAAGATAAGGCGTGGGAATATTTCAGCGGCTGTGGTTCTTCACCCTTCATGTTATTGGGGTTTGACGTACCGGATGATAAGGTGGAGCTTATTCCCGCTGCTATACATATTGATGGTACAGCTCGACCTCAAACCGTCGCTGAAGATGTCAATCCTCTCTATTACAATATGATAGCCCGCTTCCACGAGCTTACGGGTATTCCATTGGTCTTAAATACCAGCTTTAATCGCCACGGTCTCCCCCTTGTTGAGACCCCCCAGGATGCTATTGAGCACCTTACCTGGGGGTGCGTTGACGAGCTGGCTATTGGGTCGTTTATTGCACAGCGTAGGGAAGAAAGGTGATAATTTCTTATGGATACAAATAAGGTGCCTGAAAGGCCTAGCCTGCCAGAACATATTCTACGCCGCATTCAAGAGCACTTTTATAATGAGTACCGAGGTGTCAATATGATGCCATCCCGCCGTGTTGCGGAGGAAATCTGTGATTTTCGACGGGTTCGTGAGCAGTTGGCCTTGATGCAACAACTGACCGGCGTTTCCATCGCCGGTCAGCGAGTGCTTGAAATGGGGAGTGGCTATGGACCATTGCAAGTAGAGGCCCTTTCTTGCGATTCGTGTGTCTTTGGATTGGAACCAGATGGCTATACAGCGCATGTAAGTCACGAGGTGTTGGATCATTACGGCTTTAATGTTCGCCGTATCTCCCAATCCATCGGTGAGCGTATGCCCTTTGCCGATAACGTCTTTGACGTAGTTTGCTCCTTTTTAGTCATGGAACATGTCCAAGATCTGCAACGTGTGTTGTCGGAATCGGTACGTGTGTTGCGCCCGGGGGGCTATTTGCACTTTGTGGCCCCTAACTATGGTTCTATATGGGAAGGGCACTATAATTATTTTTGGATTCCTAATAGTTCTCCTCGGGTGGCTAAAGCTTATGTGCGTATATTAGGCCGTAACCCCGATTTTGTTGATACCCTGCAACTTATTACACCTCGCCAAGTACGGCGTATTGTCGCTAGTTTGCCGTTGCATGTGGAATCCTGGGGAATTGAGATCTGGGAACACCGGTTAGAGAAGCTGGATTTCACCTCTTGGTCAGAATTGGAGACCTTGAAAGTTTTAGTACAGTGGGCACGACGCTTGGGCCTTGTTGATGTTGTACGCTGGCTGGGGCGTCGCTTGGACCTCTTCACGCCCATTATCCTCACTGCGCAGAAGGTGGCTTAAGACATAATGTCTGTTTGTCCATTATGTGATTCTACTGAAAAAACGTTTTTCAGTAGTCTAAGTCCGTGTAATCCACATAATTCCGTGATTTGAAGGAGATTGTATGCTGCGTTATGCATCTGCTTTAGCGATGGTAGCCACCCGGCCTTTAAAGGTTCCGGTGCGTCCTATCCATCTGCAAATTGAGCCTACCGATAATTGTAACCTGGATTGTGTTTTCTGTGCCCGGTCCAAGGTCATTAAGCAACCCCGTGTTATGAGCTTGGAGGAGTTCCAGGGCATCATTGACACAATCCGGCCCAAGAAAATCACCCTCAGTGGTTATGGTGAGCCACTAATCAACCGCGCTTTGCCGGAGATGATTAGCTATGCCAAAGCCAAAGGATCTGCCATTAACACCACCAGTAATGGTACGCTAATTCGTACCCAGGAAAAAGCCGAGACTTTGGTAAGAAGTGGCCTCGACCTGCTGGATATTTCTATTGATGCGGCAACTCCCGAAATCTACCAGGTCAGCCGTCGCCAGGACTTCTTCGACCAGATTCTCCAAGGTATTCATCTGTTACAGCAGGCCAAAGTTGCCTTGGGGAGCAAAACTCCCAATATCCGGATCAGCTTTGTGATTACCGGTGATAACCTGCACCAGGTAGGAGCTTTTGTGCAGTTGGCCCATACGCTAAAGGTGGATGTGGCCTTCTTCCAGATGTTGCAACTCACGGCCATCCAGGAACGCAAAGACCGCCTTATCGGTGGTGTCCCTTTTGACCGGTTCCAGGACACCTTGCGTGATGGGTTAGGTATAGCCGAGGAACTTAAGGTGCGTACCAACCTGTCTCAGTTATTGGCCGATTTACCCGATTATTGGCGTAAATATAATGCTGAGGAGATGGCACATAAAAAGTGCATGTTGCCCTGGTTCTCGGCCTATATCACTGCCGATGGCAGCGTGCGCCCGTGTTGTGCTTTTGCCCCGATTAAAATGGATATGGGGGGCAGCCTCTTTGAGATGCCCTTTGATGAGATATGGAACAGCAAACAATACCAGAAGTTCCGCCAGGCACATCGCCAGGGCCAGCGTCCGACAGCCGTCTGCCGGAATTGCGTCCCGGAAAATCTGATGGACATCGCCCGGCGCGTGCGCTTCTCTCCCGGTTTCTTCATCAAATAGACCCGCGTATCCAACGCTGGCTCTCACTGCTGCTGCGGTTAGGGGGCGGTGCCATACTCTTGGCCCTCCTGGCCACCAAGCTGGATTGGGAGCACTTCCGCCATATCTTGGAAGACTATGGCCTCCGGCTTTACCTGGTGACCATACCCATTACGGCCGTCAGTTGGCTGGTCTATGTCTTGCGCTGGTGGGTGTTACTCTCACCCCTGGGTTGCGAAGCCTCCTTTGGTAAGCTTGTTGAGGACTCACTAATTGGGCTTTTCTATGGCCTCTTCGTGCCCACCGGTCTGGCCGGGGACGCCGTGCGTGCTCTACGCTTTGGCAATCGCCGTAAAGCCAAACGCGCCGCCTGGCTATCTGTGGCCGTAGACCGTGTCGTGGGTCTCTTCTCCGTCGTCTTGCTTTTTGGTGTGCTGCTGCTTATTCGCAGCCCTGAATGGCTAGGGTTGCGTTTCTCCTGGATAAGCTGGCTAATTATCGCCATCTTGGGCCTAAGCCTTATCGTTATAGCCGGTGGCAGTCTCTTCTTCCGGGATGCTCTGTTCATCTGGCTCTCAAAGTTGCGTCAGGGACGGCTCTTGCAGCGACGTGTCCCTCAGTGGCTCCTTGCCCAGATAGAAAGAATCTGGGATACACTACAAGACTATAGTCAGGGCCGCACCGCATTAGGCTTGAGTGTGTTTATCTCCATCCTTTACCAACTCCTGCTCACCGGCGTTTACTATGCCGCCGGCAACGTTTTAGGTATTCAAGTTGCTTTTGGGGACTACATCTGGATTGTGGCCCTGGTGACCCTGGCCCAAATCCTGCCGGTCACCATCGCCGGACTCGGTGTCCGCGAGGGTTTGTTTGCATTCCTTCTTGGTCAGTATGGCACATCCCCGGAGACCGCCGTTGCCTTATCCCTTGTCGTCTTTAGCGGTACCCTCCTCTTCGGTGCCCTCGGCGGCCTCTTGGAACTTGTCAATACCCTCACCTCAATAGAATGACTCACCCCCCCCTTTTAATTTCCCCCCGGCGGGGGGAAAGATATAGCGCAATTAGTGGAGGATTGGTGACGCGCACCCGCTTCCACCCCTCCGGGGGGGATTGAGGGGGGGCAATCATCTCTACACATAACACCGAATGCAGAACCAACGCATTGTACTCTTATTGTAACCTTGTGTGGATATATGAGTCTGGTTAGCAAAGATCCCCCCTTTTAATTTCCCCCCGCCGGGGGGAAAAATATGGCGCAATTGTGGAGGATTGGTGGCAGCGTTGACCGCGACCGCGCAGGCGGTCGCCCGGCTTTAGCCCCCCAGCCGCGATTTCAATCGCCAGGCATAATTCTTGTTGTATAATTAAGAAGAACAACAATGCTTAAGTTTGAGTGGAATGAAAAAAGAACACGTTAACCAAGTTAATAACCTTGAAGATATCTCACCTGAGTATGACTTTTCACAGGGTATTCAGGGTAAACACCATGCCACATACCAAGAAGGCTACGAAGTTATTATCCATAAAACCGATGGCACAACAGAGGTCCGTAAACTCTCACTGCCAGAAGGTACTGTTGTATTAGAGCCTGATGTGCGTACATACTTCCCAGATTCAGAATCCGTTAACCAGGCGTTACGAGGTTTGATTGCGTTAGTGCCTTCAAGGGTACTTAAAGACTCTTAATTTATGAAGTTGCCCCCCTTTTAATTTCCCCCCGCCGGGGGGAAAGATATGGCGCAATTGTTGGTCAGAGTTGGCCGCGACCGCGCAGGCGGTCGCCCGGCTTCAGCCCCCTAGCCGCGATTTCAATCGCCAGGCATAATTCGCCATAACCGTTGAGCGTTGAGCATTGAGTGAGTTTTTTTTGCTCGTGAAACACACTCCCCGGCTTTAGCCCCCCAGCCGCGATTTCAATCGCCAGGCATAATTCTTCCTTCTCCTAACCCATACGTATTATTGACTTGCCTCTCAATCTTGCTATGATGAAGCTAGTACTCTTTCAGGTATTAGATGATGGATTAAAAGCGGTCTACATATGCAGCCGAAATATCTATCAATATATCTTGTAGGAGTACTAGTACGCTCTTCATAGGTGTACTAAAATATCAGGCGGGATAGCAACATTCAAATTAAATCACCTCCCATATTACCTGATTTGTCAATCAATTAATATTGAATGTTGTTTCAATTGTTAATCTGTAATATCTTAAGGAGGAGTAGCTAATGACACGTAAAACCGCAGTTAGTTTCCTATTGGTGTTTTTTGCCCTTGCCGTCTTTGGCATTATCGGGGTGGGGGCACAAATTGGTGATGATGACCTTCTTCATAACACCAGTTGGACCTTCCAAAATCTAGTGACTAATGTCGCCGATGTGGAGGTTGGGTTCTATAATACTCAAGGCTCATTGATTACCACCCATGCATTCACCGTTGCCGGTTCCACATCTTTTTGGGCACCTACTTATACTAACCTGGACAACTTTGAGCCTCTTGATGGTTCATTAGTGGCCCAGGCCACACAGCCCCTGGCCTCTATATCCAACCAGGTCGCTGCTAACCAGACTACTGGTAAGGTCGGTTATTCGACTTATCGTGGTAGTACTATGAAACAGGTTGCTCCTACGATTTACGTTCCCATCTTGATGAAAAACTTTGGCAATAAGTACTGGACCGAAGTTAGTATCCAGAGTACTGCTAGCACTGGTTCCACGGCCATCAACATCCATTACTTTGATGAAAAGGGTAATGAGGTGCCCGGTAGTCCTATTGCGGCTTTGGTACCGGCTGGTTCTGCATTGCGCGTAGCCCAAGTGGACGAAGATATTTTGCCGGATGGTTATATTGGTTCAATGATTGTAGAGGCCATTGATACCGTTACCCCATTGGCCGTGGTTGTCAATGAGTTTACCGGCTATCCGGAACGAATGTACGACGAGTTTTACAGCTATGAAGGAATGGTCTCCGGTGCGTCACGGGTGGTACTCCCGGCCGTCTTTGTCAACGGGTATGGGGTCGATTACCAGGCCTCAACCTCGGTACAGAATCTTAATGGTCCAGATAAGGTCGCTGAGGTTACTTGGCGTTTCTATGATACTACACCCGGAAATCCCAATGCCAGCACTGAGATACTCTCTTTCACAGAGAAGATTACCACGTCGAAATCTGTCTACTATCCTGAAGTTGATTATGTACAACAACTTAAGGATGGCTATCTTCCCGGTGATGATGCATGGGTTGGATCATTGGTGTTGGAGTCCACCGAGCCTATCGTGGCCATCGTTAATGAACTGAACTTACCCTACCATGCTGCCAGTTATGTAGGTTTAACTGAGGGTAAGACCGAACTCTTCTTCCCCCTGGCTTTTGTAAAAGCCTATGGCTACGCCAATACCTCGTTCTCAATTGCCGATATGAGTGGTGATATTACTACTCCGGTTTCGGTGACTGTAGAGTATATTGTTGATAAAGTTAAATGTCCCACATGTTCAAATACATCGGATACCTATACCTTTAGTAATATTGATAGCCGTTACCAACCTGAGCATCTTAACGAGGAGCTTTTAAAGATCGCACTCTCCCCTGATGGCGTATTTGTCGGTTCTATTCGTATCCGGGCCAATAAGCCTATTAACGGCATTATGAACGAGGTCTTGGGGGATTATAACGCGGATAATATGACTAGTTTCAACGCATTTTTGAAATGAAATCTCTAAGGAGGATAAGCAATGTTTAAGAAGTTTGTTCCGGTGTTGTTGGTTGTTGTCTTGCTTGGTTTGGGTGTGGCACTGGTCTCGGCTCAGGGTGGGGATTTGGTAACCCGCAATACGAGTTGGACCTTTCAGAACTTAGGGTCGGAAATTGCCCAGGTTGAAGTTGGCTTTTATAGAACTGATGGTGCAATGATAACCACTGATTCTCTTACGGTTACTAAATCTGCATCCTTCTGGGCTCCTGAATATCCCCCCCTGGACCCGTCCGGTACAATCCAGTTGCCCTTTAATGGTGCTATCTACGCGCGATCTAATCAACCCCTGGCCTCAATTGTTAACCAGGTTGCGTCTAATAGTACTTCTGAGATGGTGGGGTATGCCACTTATATGGGAATTGCAGAAGACCATATAGCTCCTACTATTTATGTCCCGGTGTTGATGAAATTCTTTGGTAGTAAGTATTGGACCGAGCTTAATATTCAAAGTGCATCTATGTCCGATACTCAGGTGCGTGTTCACTATTACCACCAGGATGGCATGGAGGTTACCGGGAGTCCTTCGATTTATAACATACCGGCCGGCTCCCCGGTACGGGTTGCCCAGGCAGAGGAAGACTTTTTACCTGATAACTGGAATGGCTCCGCAATTGTCGAGTCTGTCGATGGTGTGAGTCCTATCGCTGTAGTCGTGAATGAATTTGTAGGGACTCCCGGTAATATGTACAATGAGTTCTACAGTTACGAGGGTTTTATCCAGGGGGCTAACCGGGTTGTATTACCCGCTGTCTTTGTTAATGGTTACGGTGTGGACTACCAGGCATCTACCTCGGTTCAGAATCTCAATGGCCCTTCTCAAGTTGCCGATGTAACTTGGCGCTTCTATGATACAACGTCTGGCAATCCTAATGCCGGTACTGAAATTCTGAGCTTTACAGAGAAATTGACCACCTCCAAATCAATCTACTTCCCCGATGCACCTTATGTTCAACAACTGCTGGATGGTTATGAAACCGGGGATAATGCCTGGGTGGGGGCCATCATTCTGGAATCTACCCAACCGTTGGTCGCGATTGTCAACGAGTTAAACTTGCCCTACCATGCCGCTAGTTATGTGGGCTTGACTGAAGGTCAGGACGAACTCTTTTTCCCCTTGGCCTTTGTAAAAGCATATGGCTATGCTAATACCTCCTTCTCAATTGCCGATATGAGTAACGGGCCTTTATCACCTATTACCGTCACCGTGGAATATGTGGCGGATAAGGGAAAATGTCCTTCATGCAGTGATACCGAAGATGTTTATGTTTTTACTAATATTGATAGTAAGTACCAGCCTGAACACCTGAATGAGGAATTTCTGAAGAGTGCCTTAACTCCAGATGGTGTATTTGTTGGTTCTATTCGTATTACTGCCAACCGCCCGATTAACGGCATAATGAATGAACTTGTGGGGGATGCCAGTTCTGACAATTTCACCAGTTTCAACGCCTTCGTCGCCCGTTAGCATTTACCATCTACCTTCTTGGAAGTTTCCAAACCATCCAGTAAGCTTCTTAGCTTGCTGGATGGTCGCTTCCAGAAAGGTAAAACATTAAAAATCTCTGTGAATCTCAGTGTCTCCTCGGTGAATCTCAGTGTAATTCTTCTCTCTTTTCTCCTTTTACCCTCAAATACCCCATTCGGGTTATTGCCAAAACCCCCTTTCTTGAGGCAAAATGTAGCCTGTCAGTCCATAAAAACCGGTACTACCCAGAAGTAGTATTGAATTTAGC
>JAFGKB010000214.1 GCA_016928755.1 Anaerolineae bacterium
GATGCCGGAGGCTCCCAGATTCTCTCCAGGGCACGGGAAGAAGTCAATGTCCCGGCCACAGGGACGGAGAAAATCCGCATTGATATGCCGCCGGTTACATTGCAAGCCGGACAGACTCTCTATCTGATTATCGAGTGTCCCTTGGGTGAACCGGTGATGTTTGAAACTTCGGTTATCGCCAACGAGCATTGGGATGACGGCTTACCGTTAAGAATAGACGGCAAAGACCCCTTTAGCAGTTGGTACCGGGGCTTAACCACGACTACCGATGGCTTATTGCATCTCTATGATGAGGATACCCTCGACAAGCGTGAGAACCTTCTGAACTGGCTGGATGAAACCGATTATATTGTGATGTCCAGTAATCGTCTCTACGGCTCTATCCCCCGGTTGCCGATGCGCTACCCCATGACAATTGCTTACTACGAGGCATTGTTTGATGGCCGGTTGGGCTTTGAACTACTGGCGGATTTTTCATCTTTTCCCAGGTTAGGAGATTGCCAATTCCCGGATCAGGAAATCCCCTTTGAACTCACCGAACCACGCTTTACAAACGCGGCACCATGTTCTGTGTCATACCCACCGGCAGAGGAAGCATTTAGTGTCTATGATCACCCTCGCGTGCTGATCTTCGGTAAAACCGCAGCCTATAGCCGGGAGAATGTAAAGGCATTGCTCCCACCATCTCTCCTAGATAATGTCCAATGGATGACGCCCTTACAGGCAACACGTAACTCATCCGCAGCAGCAAAAACATTATTGATGGATGAAGAGTTGCGGTCAGTCCAGGAGAGTGGGGGGACATGGTCAGAGCTATTCAACCGCAAAGCTCTGCAAAACCGTTACCCCATCCTGGCCGTAGTGCTCTGGTGGCTGTTACTGACGGCACTGGGCTTACTGGCTTTCCCCTGGCTCTATATAGGATTACCCAACTTAAAAGACAAGGGCTATGGTCTGGCCAGGGCTGCGGGATTACTGTTATGGGCTTATCCCGCCTGGCTGTTGGCGGCCTTGCGCTTGGCCCCGCATACACGACTATTATTATGGGGTATCTTCCTGTTATTCCTGTGTGTCTCCGGATTATTGGCTTACCGGCGTAAGGATGAACTGTTGGCCTATCGGCGTGAAAATTGGCGTAATTTACTGACGATTGATATAATTTTCACAATCTTATACTTAGCCTGGACCTATATAAGATACCTTAACCCCGACCTATGGCATCCCGTTATCGGTGGGGAAAAGCCGATGGATTTCGCCTATCTGAACGCGGTTATCAAGTCCACCTGGTTCCCGCCTTACGACCCCTGGTTCTCCGGCGGCATTATGAACTACTACTACTTCGGCTTTGTCCTGATTGGATCGTTGACCAAAGCCCTGGGCATTATGCCTAGCATTGCCTATAACCTGGCCATCCCCTCGCTTTTTGCGATGACAGGGGTAGGGGCCTACAGTTTGGCGCAAAATCTATCGGGCCAAAGTGGCAAACGCGCACGCCGTGCGGGGTTATGGGGCTTATTGCTGGTTTTGCTCTTAGGAAACTTAGGGGAGCTGCGCCTTATCTTCAAGGGTTTGGAAGAGCTTGGCGATGTCCATATCGAGAGCTTTATCCCCGGTTATCCCGCGCTCGTCTCTGCATTAGTGGGCTTTTGGAAGGTCTTGGTGGAAGGCCAAAACCTGCTCTTCCGTCCTGAGTGGTGGTATTGGGATGCCACCCGTGTTATACCCTATGACCCCGGTGATGCCGGACCGATCAACGAATTTCCCCTCTTTACATTTATCTACGCCGATCTGCACGCCCATATGATGGCTTTCCCGCTTACCCAAGTGGCGTTAGGAGTCGCATTGCAATGGGGACTCCGGGAAAACAAGCTGGTTAAACAGTTGTTGGTCACCCCGGCGCGTTCATTGTGGTCATATCTGAAGTCTATTAAGCCGGCTAATGTAGTGACATTCTTCTTGGGTGCACTGGCCGCCGGTTCACTACGGGCTACAAATACCTGGGACTATCCCACCTATTTTGGCCTGATCGCTGTCAGCTTTATCCTGGCTTTCTTTAACACCCTCAAGATTGCGCCACGGAGTGGGGAAGAGAAGCCCTGGCAAATCTACGCCCATCTCCTGATACCGGTGTTGATGTTACTGACGGCTGAGGTACTCTTCCGGCCCTATACAGCAAATTACGCCACCGTCTACGGACAATTTAGCCCCTGGAAAGGGATGAAGACGCCTCTGGGTATCTATCTTATTATGCATGCGCAGTTTGTCGTTCCCCTGCTGATCTTGGCAGTACTGCAAAGCGGCGTTATCTTGCGTGACCTGTGGCAACAACGGGATATAAATACCTGGCTTTCACTAGGCATTATCGGCTTAGGTATGGCGATTTTAATGGCAACGTTGCTATGGCTAGGGGTATCTATCGCCTGGTTAGTTGTTCCCTTGGGTACAATCGCGGCCCTGATTGTCTTGGATGTGGGGACGCCGGTACAAACTCGTATCCTGTGGTTCTGGGTAGGAACGGCCCTATTCCTCAGTTTGCTTGTGGAAGTTGTCGTCTTGTCTGGTGATATTGGCCGGATGAACACCGTCTTTAAATTCTACCTCCAGGTATGGATGCTCCTGGCTTTGGCGGCTGCGGTAGCTTTTGAACGCATCTTCACCTACTGCTTTGCCAAAGAGGATACCCCCACCGATAGTTTAGCAGATGACGCCTTATGGCGTATTTTTAAGTCTTTGCCCTACAGCCTGACCGACACGGTCCTTGTGATTCTCTCAACCTTGCTATTCGCCACCGCCTTATATACATTCTTAGCCATACCGGCCCGGGTTCAAGACCGCTGGAATCCTGGTGTCCCCCATACTCTGGATGGGGCAGCTTTTATCCCCTATAACACACAATACGAGAACGGCGGGATGGCGCCGCTTTATGAAGATTACCGGGTTATCAAGTGGTTCCAAGACAATGTAGAAGGGAACCCCATTATTATGGAAGCCCAAGCCGAGCGGGAATACCTATGGGGAAACCGCATCAGCATCTATACCGGATTACCTTCGGTAGCGGCATGGCGCTGGCACCAGGTCCAACAGCGCATGGTTATGGAAGCGGGAGTCGTGGAGAGACGGCAATTCGACATCAAGGGATTCTATAACAGCGCAGAACCGGCTTATGCATACCAGCTTCTGCTGCGCAATGCTGTTGATTATGTAGTGTTGACATCCTATGAACGGCTCTATATGCTCCCGGAAGGAGAGCCTAAATTTGCGGATATGGTCGCCAATGGCTGGTTGGAGGTCGCTTACCACGAAGGTGATGCATTTGTCTATAAGGTGATTAAGTAAA
>JAFGKB010000215.1 GCA_016928755.1 Anaerolineae bacterium
AATACCGGCTTTGCACCTGTAAATAGGATACTGTTGGCACTGGCGATGAATGTGAAGGGCGTGGTGATAACTTCATCCCCTGGACCAACTTTATGGGCCAAGAGAGCTATGTGTAGTGCTGTGGTGCCACTGCTAGTAGCCACGGCATGGTTAACGCCGCACATCTTTGCAAAAGCTTCCTCAAAGGCTTTGACACGAGGTCCCTGGGCCAGCATGCCAGAGTCGAGAACTTCCAGGACCGCTTGTTTTTCTTCTTCACCGATTAGCGGTTTCGCTATAGATATCATTTTACTTTCCTCCAAGTATCTAATGGTATTGGAACTAGTTCGTTACATTTAGAACATACTGCCATCATCATACCATCTTTTTCTTCTCCCGCCACTAACCGGTGGCCGCAGGCACAGGCAAATCCAATTAACCTTGCCGGGTTGCTTACGACGATACCATGAGGTGGGACATCTTTTGTCACAACAGCACCACTGCCCACTAATGCCCATTCACCAATGACTACCTTGGGGAGTATTGTGGAATTAGCTCCTAGCGCTGCCCCACGTTTAACAAGGATACGTCCTAAGACCCAGTCGTCCGCAGCTTTCAGCGAACCATCAGGATTGATGGCGCGGGGTAGGTTATCATTAGTGAAGCAAACATGCGGACCTATAAAAACACCGGCTTCGATTTCCACGCCGTGGTAAATAGAGACGTAGTTCTGTACTTTGACATTATCGCCAATCTGGACCCCAAAATCTACATAGACACCTTTGCCAAAAATGCAGTTCTTACCAATATGGGTATCTTCCCTGATTTGGCATTGGTGCCAGATGCTGGTCCCTTCCCCTATGTCTGCGGCGTCTGATACGTCCGCTGTAGGATGAATTCTTACATTAACGCGCATAGGACTCTCCTTAACGATTAAAAATTTGGTTGGTTACACCAAAAACGGTTTGACTCTTCAATATGCTGTTTTTAGTCTTATCAATTTCTAAGACGTGTCATTTTACCACAAGGGACAATTTAGATAAAATCAGTCCCCATTTTCTAATAGTCCCCTAATACGTGCTGCGACCATCTCTATCGCGACTTTGTTGAAACCACCTTCCGGGATAATCACATCGGCATAGCGTTTGCTGGTTTCAACGAATTCCATATGCATAGGTCGTACTGTCGTCAGGTATTGGTGGATCACAGATTCAAAGGTGCGCCCCCGTTCTTGTACATCCCGTTGGAGACGGCGTATCAGGCGGATGTCCGCATCAGTGTCTACGAAAAGCTTGACATCGAATAACGCCCTGAGATCTGGCTCGGCAAATATGAGTATGCCTTCTACTAGGATGATGGGGCCTGGTGCTACATGTTGAGTCTTTTCCGACCGTGTGTGATTGGTGAAATCATAGACTGGAATCTCGACGGTCTTGCCTTTACGGATTTTCTTGAGATGTTTGATCATTAAGGGGGTGTCTAAAGAGTCAGGGTGGTCGAAGTTAACCTTACTGCGTTCTGATTTGGAAAGGTGACTGAGGTCTTTGTAATAAGCATCATGAGGGATGTAGGTGATGTTTTCTGTCCCCACTTTCTCAAGGATGCGGTTGGCTACAGTTGTTTTTCCTGAACCTGTACCCCCGGCAACCCCAATTATAACTGAGCGCATTTCGCTACTCCTCCTGTGTTTCAGAATTTTCTTCTTCGTTAAATGTGTTACTTAAGACATCACTAACGATGTAGACCCCTATAGTGCCGATGCTGAGTAATAACAATCCTAGGGTAAGAACCGGTGCGCCAGGATTGTAGACTATCTTAACTTTCATATAGGGTAATTTCACCAAGCGCATTTCAATATTGGCTTCAGAAATTTGGATATTGTCCTGGATGGCCGTCTCTGTGATCAATTCTCCACTTGCTATGCGGTAAATCTGAAGTTGTGGTTCGGCAGTTGCCGCCTTGAGGTTTACACGGAAACCTAAGCCTTCGGTGGGGGATACAAAATAAGCATCGGGTTCTTGGGTGGTTAAGGTAATTCTCAGTTGGTTTTGTGGTGTACTATGGGTTGATGTCAGCAACTCCAATGGCACTGAATTTTTGTAGGCTTGTATTTCTAAGCTGGCACCGGTTCCCTTGTCCGGAAATAAATAGAGACCGTAGTGGTTGCTTAATAGTTGTATATCCTTGCCCGGTGGTGGGAGATTGATATTATGTTTTGAGATTATCACCGGTTCGTCGGGCCAGACTGTAAGATTGGGTTCTGTCCAGCCCCAAAGCGTTTGAATGCTCCAGCCGATAAGGATTAAAATACTCCCGGCACTGATTAGTATCTCTAGCCCACGTTTGGATTGGGTGTATTCTTCCCACTTTTCAAGTAGTGTACTGGTATGAGCTACGGACAGTAATCCTAGAATTCCTAATACTACCCTGAGCCATAGAGATGTTCGTAAGGTCAACAATCCTGTAGTTGCTAAAAGATTGGTTTGTTGTCCAAAACGGGGGTAAATCTCCGCTAACCAGCGTGAGAAGCTGGCATTATCGGCTGTTGAATTTGGCGCTTGGGGGATAATCAATGATAATAATAGGGTAGTTAATAGGATAATGAGGGTAATTGTTAATAGTATTTTGCTATTCAACCATTCCCATATTTTTATCATTATTTGCTGTCTACCCATTTGTAGCCTTCATAAAAAAGGCCCCAACTTGTCGGGGCCGGTGAGCCACCCATCGGAATTGAACCGATAACCTGACGCTTACGAAGCGCCTGCTCTGCCGATTGAGCTAGGGTGGCTTAAAGTGCCGTTATTATACCCAGAAGTGTGAGGTTTGCAAGGCGGAACAGGTAAATAGACTACTTGAAGACAGACTACAAAAGTCTTAAGAGACCCTCTGTAAAGCAAACTTCCCAACATTAAGATATGGTTTAGGCCAAAGCAATAGCCCGCTAAGACTTTTGTAGTCTTCCTATTCTTGGCCTGCTTATGTTATAATTGATTTCACACTTGAAACAGTATTAGTATTGTAGGGAGTTCCGGTTTGGTTCGTGTTGTATTGAAAGGAAATCAGATTTATATTGATGGTAAGCCAGCACTTATACAAGCGGCTGCATTGCACTATGCTTATTTGCCCCATCCTGACCTCTGGTCATTGGTGCTGCTCCGGCTGCGCGTGGCAGGTTTTAATACCGTTGTGTTGCCAATTCCTTGGAGCTATCATAGCCCGGCCCCTGGTTTCTACGACTTCACTGGGCCGCGTGATCTAGGCTATCTATTGGATGCTATTGAGGCTGCCGGTCTCTGGTTGGTGGTTGCTCCCGGTCCGTGGGTGGGTGCTGATTTAGATGCTGGGGGGCTGCCCAGTTGGTTGTTACAGATTCCTAATGCCTGGCCCGTCTTGATGGATAACGGTCAAATCCCGGTTGCTTTCTTGCGCCAGGTTTGGGAATGGTGGTCGCACCTGATCCCCTTTTTTCAGAAGCGGCAGAATCTGTTGTTCTGGCTCGCTGACGCCGGCATAGATACACATCAAGATATTTACCAACAAGCATTTCAGCAAATAGCGGCGCATTTGGAGATTCCGGTTATTCTAGGTAATTCCCAGGCAGGTCTGGAGACGGTTATCAGTATCTGTGGGGGTACTTCATTGGTGGTGTCTGGGGGTGGGCAGAATTGTCATTCAGCGGATACCCAACAGATAACAGCCGTGCCACTGGCTGCCGGAGAAGTATTGGCTGAAGGTGCTTTAGCTTATGTTGTAAACCCTTCCCATAGTGGCGTTATCTGGGGCTATTGGAGCGGGCCTGGAATTGGCACCCAAGCCGGTGTTGGTGCTCTTATTGAAGAGGGTGTGGGTATTGCATCAGATTACTACACTATGCGGTGCTTGTTGCTGGCGACAGAGTCATTGGGGCAGTATCTCACCGTTGCCCAAGCCACGAATAATCTCTATCCATCAGATCCCAATTATCTCCTGGCTGCCCGTAAAAGTGAACAGACTAGCGTGGCTTTCTTAGGCTCCGTTAACCGTGATCCTTGTGATGTAAGTCTTTCTTTTCCTGACAAAGATGGTTTGCTCACGACTTCCCCTGTGCCTTTACCTCGGAATGCATTGCGGATTTTGCCCCTTAACCAGCCAATTGCAGGTGGTGTCTTATTATTCACTTCGTTGGAGCTTGTATTACAGATTAAGGTATCGGGCCGGTATCTGTTAGTCTTTTCCAATGTTGCGGGGGGCGATATATTGCTTTCCGATGATTTCCGGGTGTTGCATTCTCGCGGTCCAATACAGACTCACAAGACTGAGGATGGGCTGGCAATTAGTTTTGAGAAGTCGAGGTTGGCTTCTGTGTTGCTCTCTGCATTTGAGGAACCGCTGCAAATTTTGGTTCTCTCTCCGCAGTTAGCTGCACGGGTCTGGCCTCTTGATGATGCTTGGCGCACAACCCCCACCTATCCCGCTGTGTGGGAGCCTGATAGTGAATCGCCGGCGCGCGGACTGGTGATCGGCCCTGAACTTGTCCTGCCCCAAGCCGATGGCGGGTTCCGTTATGGAGTAACAGATAAAGGTTTTGGTTATCGTTGGGGGCCTTGGCGTGGCAGTGATCCCAATACGTGGTTGTCGCCTTTTACATGGCGATCCCCACAGTTCCCCGGTATGGTTGCATTATCTGATTGGGAGTCCCGTCCTGGGGCGGTAGAAGTGTTGCCCGATTATGACGATGCCGGTTGGCAGCGGGTACCGGCGGGTGGGCCGCTCGCTATGGAAGTGTTTAAGTTGTATCAAGGCTTCGTCTGGTACCGGGGGCATTTCCTCGGGCATGCCAATTCGGTTACCCTTACCATTTGCCATGCTTGTGATGTTTTTCTCAATGGTGAACATATCGCTACGCTGAATGAGACTGCGGGTGTGGAAAATCCGACGCCCAAGACGTTGCCTTTACCGACCCGTTTATTGCAAGCTGAGAACGTGTTAACTGTCTTAGTCGAGAATTTAGGCCGTTCTCAAGACCCGCTAAAAGCCCCCCGTCCTCATGGCCTGCTTGCTTGTAAGTTGGATACCGGTGTTCCCATAACTTGGCGTATTCGTGGTGGGCTTAGTGGGGAACGTAGTATCCAAGGGTTCCCCGGTTTCGCGGATTGGGAGTTGGTCCCTGAAAACGGCAAGTCGTATGTCACATGGCATCGCACAACGTTTGCCCTTAATCTATCTGAGACTTTAGAAATCCCCTATTTCCTTGAGGTGGATCATGTACCTGCTGAGGCCCTGATCTTTTTGAACGGGCAGTTGGTGGGGCATTATTGGGAGTCCAGGGGATTACAACATCGTTTTTGGTTACCCCAGGGTGTTTTGCGGCAGCAAGGGGAGAATGAGCTATTGATAGCCCAATGGACGCGGGGTGGGCAACCTGGGTTAGGCCATGTACAGTTGGCAACGGGTACCCCATACTATTGGTACCAACATCCGGGTTAGCCGTGCGTTATTAAGTAACCATTGCAGGACGGTTCAGAAAGAAAGTCGAGACCCTTCGGCTTCGCTCAGGGTGACGGGGCTGTTGGACCGAGCGTGGTCAAGAAGTCCGTCATGCCGA
>JAFGKB010000033.1 GCA_016928755.1 Anaerolineae bacterium
CTATGCTATAATGAACAAAAAATGAACTTCTTTTGAACCAAAGGATTATGATGAATTTAGAGCTTATTACACCCAAACTCATTGAGCAAGCACTGCGCAGCATAGCACAAGCAGAAGCCCCACCAGAAATTCTGCTTGACCTTAAACTGTTAAATACCGGAGAGCGGAGTTCGAAGATACAGAAAGAGGTAACCCTGGCACAACACTTAAACAGACTGACTACAACAGCCCTAGACCAGCAGCGTTATATGGAAGAACTCCAAACCGTCACCAAGAAAAAGACACGCGCAGAACTCCTGGAGGAATTAGAAAGAGATTTCCAAACCACGAACAGCGAACTCAAGGCATGGAGCGCGCTTTATCACCGCTATTTATCTCCTGTCCCTATAGACACGGCTACCCTAGCTGAAAGTGCTAACATCGTGGAACAGCACTATCGCCGCTATGTGAAACAGGGACTAAAATACCTAACCCAGACCTTGCAGGAAGCGGAATTAGAGGCGCGGAATCAATACCAAGCAGCACCGGACCGTTATTTACCCACGCCAAAATATGCCCGACTTTTTGGCGTCCAAAAGCATATCAAGGATTTAGCGTACCAACTCAGCTCACAAGATGGACCACGCTTTCTCAGTGTAGAGGGATTAGGAGGCATTGGAAAGACAGCTCTGGCCCATGCTATAGCTTTAGTACGGGCCGCCAGTGGAGAAATAACCACAACATTGTGGGTAAGTGCTCAACAAGAGTCATTATCGGGAGAGGGTAACTTACTTAAGACAGATAAATCAACACGCACGCTGGAGGATGTAGTCATACAACTCGCCCGGCAATTGGAAATGCATAACCTGGCAGGTCTATCAGCCACCGAAAAACTGGAACGGATCCGTCCGACCTTAAAACAAGACCCATACCTGGTTGTGATTGATAACTTAGAGACGTTTGAGGATACTAAAACTTTACTTCCAGCCCTGGAACCCCTGGCCGGGACAAGCCGTTTCCTACTGACCAGCCGCCACACATTACAACACATTCCTTATGTCTATACTTTTACGGTTCCGGAGCTTTCATTTGATGACAGTTATGCACTGGTAAACAACGAGTTACAGCGTCGTGGCTATACAGATATGCTGCCAGAAGACCTAATGCATCAACTATACCAGGCTACCGGCGGGTTGCCCTTGGCGCTTAAGTTAGCAACAGCGCAAATTGGGCGTCTACCGGCAGCAGAAATTCTGGCCGGTTTACAGGATACGGACAGAGAGAAAACAAATAATATGTACACTTACATCTACCGGCGTAGCTGGCAAATGCTTAATAACGCAGCCAAACAGTTGTTAGTCTATGGAATGCTGTTAGTTGGCCCAGAGGGAGAAAACCTAGACTTTATCCGTGGGATGAGCGGTTTGTCCGGAGCAGATTTTGAGAGTGGTCTGGGACAGTTGCTAGAATACTCTCTATTAGAAACCAACCATTCTTTAGAGTGTCCTCATTACTACTTACACCGGATGACGATTACTTTCCTACAAACAGATATCCTCAAACGTTGGTAGGTTCATAATGATGGATGTATTTTATACAAAAACACAGGAAAGATTTGCGGAAAGCCATTGGGCCGATAATTATGCCTCAAATTTAGAAAGGCAACTCAACTACTTCATAAACTACGCCAACAGCCATATTCACAAGGAAATTAGCCAGCATCTCCCCACCTTCCTAAATGTATTAAGTGAAGCCCAGACTTATCCTCATCTCCACGCAAAAGCGGTAGAGTTAATCACTATTTTGCATCCACTACCCCGCTATAGCATCTATGGAGACAACTGGATTTCAAACATCCAATTTGCTATCAGTTTTTTCGAGAGGAAACAAGAATATAAAAAGCAAGCTCTTTTCCTAGCATACTTAATAGAAATGTACCAAGAGAGTGGTCAATTAGACACAGCTAAAGAGTTAGCAGAACGTGGTTTTATATTGGCTAAGAAACATAACGCAATAGACACTTTAGTGAATATTGGAGAAAAGCTCATCACTATATCCCGTGCTCAAGGGGAAACAGAAAAAGCCGAAGCTCTTCACAAAATAATAGAAGCAGAACTATTTCGATCACGTGATCGAGTATCCTTTAATCAATGGGAATTAGCTTGGATAAACTATAGAGTATTAAATGCGGTACGTTTACGCGGTGACGGGAAATACAACAAAGCAATGCAAGAAATCGAAAGCACAATCCACGATTTCTCAGCGAATTTTATCGGAGCAACAGAAACCCTAGAGTTTGCAACACGTATACGTGGACTTATTCACTGGTCCTTGGGAAATTACCAAAAAGCCATCCAGGATTACCGGCAATGTTTGCAATTACTTGAAAATAGCAAATATATTTTCACTAGATTACATGTACAGGGGATTTTAGCGTTAGCCTACTGGAGCATATCAGAATATGACAGAGCTGAATCCTTACTAAAAGAGAACTTAGCGACAAGGGAAGATTTAAAGATATCCTGGATGATAAATAGGGAGGCTGGTAATTTAGGCTTAGTTTTCCTGGCGCGGGGACAATTAGAACAAGCTATGGTATACATAAACCGGCAACTGGCATTATCCATAAAGTTCAACGATATCCAAGAAATAGGACGCGCGCGGGGAAACCGGGGCATTGTGCAAATGTACTTGGGCCAAACTGAACAAGCTCTGAATGCAATAAAATCAGATATGGATTACCGGATTCTCAACAACGAAATACGTGGGGAGATAAGTTGTCTGCTGAACCTGAGTATGTGTTATTGGATGATGCAAGAGAAGGCCCAAGCTATTCAAGCCGCGGAGAGAGCCAATATGCTGGCTAATGAGATAGATTCAATAGTTATCAAAGCATTAGCAGCCCGCATCCTGGCGAGATATCAACCGGAAGATGGACAAGCTGCGGTTTTGCAAGAAACATTGGTAGTTATGAGAGATCGTCATCGCCGGTTAAGTGAGGCCGATTGTCTATTATCGTTAGCCGCACTGGCTAAAGATAACACAGAACAAGAGGAATTATGGAAACAAGGTGTGCAGATACTAACGGAAATCGGGGCTACAGCGTGGCTAAAAGGTGCAACCCCGCAGAATCCGCCGCTTTTGCCACCGACCGGTTTTTAGCCACACGGAGAAATATACTATAGGTTCGCTGCAATCAAGTACAATGCACTACCTGAGGCATTTGATTACTAATATGCTTACGCCTATGCCTAATAGGTGCAACGCACTTAAGAAAGTGCAATGCACCTACTAAATATTTTTAGTGATGACCGGCTGTAATTGCAACCAGCTTTTAACCGGTTCCTGGATTTGGAATACCTGGGGCCACTTCTCATCCTGGAACAGGGTGTCATAACGGCAGGAGATCAGCGTGTTGATGTAGTCTGGGCGGGACCCTTCAGGATACTCATGGTGCAAGTTCAGGGGATAGTTGATCCGGTGGGGCAATAACTGAAGCTCCGAGGCATCCAACAAAGACAGAATAGTGCCACTGAGCACTGCCTGGTGCATAAAGATGCGGTATAGAACATGTTCCTCATAGAAGGTCTCAAAACGCGCATCCCGATAGAGACGTTGGAAATTATCGCGCCAGGTCCTCAGCACCCGGTACTCCGGGCGTACGACAAGGATACCGGCGTTGAAATACGGGCGCAGGCGATTGCGATCCACACTGGTCAGCATAGGGAAGATTTTCTCCTCGGGAACCCGGCACTCTGCATAGATCAAGGACCAAAAAGCATCCAATGGTTTATCGTAAAGAGAACCGATTAAGGTATGGTCAACCGGGCGGTAGCCAAGGGCCATACCTTGCTCAAGTAATAATGGCGTGGGAGGGTTAAAGACCAGAACATCGGTATCCATCCAGGTCAGAATCCTAGCATATCCCTGGGCCTGGGACTCGGCTTCGGCGGCGGCGAAGGCCTTGGCTGCCAGGGGAAATTCCAGGGCCGCCGGCTCAATATCAAACGAGATAATTTGTGCATCCAGGGCACGCAAAGCCTTAATCGTTTTCTTATCCAATGCCTTATCCATCTTGGGCACTAAGACCCAGATAGGATTCTGGGAAAGCTTCCCGGCAAAGGTACGGATGCTATCCGCCAGGGTGACGGCTTCTGCTTCTGACATTCCAGGTACTGCCATAAAGGCAAATACCAGGTTCCGGGCCACAGGTTGTTGTAACTTTGAGGACATTTCACTCCTCCCTAACACAGTTTGATTTCTACCACGAAGAGCATAAA
>JAFGKB010000216.1 GCA_016928755.1 Anaerolineae bacterium
AACGGTAACCGTCATGCTATCAGCCGGGACAACTATTGACCCACCGATATAGCCGGCATAAGAATTAAGCTGTTGTAACTGCCACCAGGAAATACCATAGCGTAATGCAGAGGCAAGAAATGTATCACCGGCGTGGATATTAACTATTTTACGGGCGGGCACACTGCCGGGGAGGTATAACACTTGACCCACCAAAAGGTTTCCGACGCCCAGACTGTGATTAGCTGCCGCGATAACCTCCCAAGGCACATTCCCTCTGCGGGCCAGTGATAGGAAATCATCCTCTATAGAGACGGGCATCTGCACCCAATGGCTGACATCCACACCATCAACAATAGCCAAGATATGCAATCGCTGACCGGGATAGATCTTTCGCGGGTCAGCCAAATCATTGAGACGCATTAGAGAACGGGAGTCCATCCCATAATGCCCGGCGATGGAAAATAAGGTCTCACCGGGTTGGACGATATGAAGCGTGGAAGCATATACCAGCGGTGGCATGGTCTGTCCCTGCACATCGTTAACGGGGCACAGTAAGAACATACCCAGTAATATAAGACACCATGCAACGCCCAAACGCGGAGATTTTATCATAGCCCCAATACTATAGCGACTCAATGACCAGCCGCTCTCCAACTTGGATATGATCGAGGATACTCACTGGCCCCTCAAGAAAATACTGCGCAGGAGACTGGGGGGCGTAATAGGGTCGGAAAGGCTTGGCTAAAACTTTATCTACTACGGTCCCATCCGCAGCCAGCCAGACCACCCCAATAGGGAAAAAGACAAAGAACATATGGATAGCGGTACTGACCTTACTCTCCGCAGATTCAACGAAGAGCAAGCCCTCATCGGGTGCTAACTGCCGGCGAAAGGTAAGGCCCCGTAAGCGGCATAAAAAAGTATCGCATAGGCGCACCGATAAGGGAACAACCGTATCATTATATTGATAGCGCAACCGCACAAAACTCACAATAACACCTCTTCAGGCAGATCACTTAAATCCTGATCCTGTTGTGTTGGTAATAAAATGGTAAAAGTGCTCCCCTCATCAGGCTTACTATCCACCCAAATACGGCCACGATGGGCAGTAACCAACGCTTTGGCAATCGTCAAGCCAATTCCTAAGCCACCAGCCTCTAAACTCAAGGGATTGTCTACCCGGTAAAAACGATCCCAAATTTTAGGTTGTTCTGTCAGGGGTATCCCCACCCCGGTATCAGTAATCCAAACGGCAACGAATGAAGTCTTTCCCTCTTTTTTTTCAGAAATAGCGCGGCAACCGAGAGTAATCGTATCTCCTGGATATGAAAATTTAACCGCGTTATCCATAAGATTATCCAAGACAAGCCGTAACCGGTAAGAATCAGCGTATACGGTCAAGGACTCGGACGGAATTTCACGCACAACCTCCTGTTTACGTTCGGTTATGCGTGCGGAATAATGTCCAATAACCTCCTCCATAATCTTAACGAGATTGACCTCTTGATAGGATAAACCAATACGCCCCCGTTCGATTTCGGCCACGGAAATAATATTGTCCGTCAAAGCGGCCATTCTAACAGAATTCTCACGGATAACGCGGAGGAAGTTCTGGACGGTATCAGATAATTCCCCTGACATCCCGGAAAGCATAATCTCTGTATAGCCTTTGATGGCGGTAAGTGGGGTACGTAGTTCATGAGAAATACTTGTGATAAAGTTGCGTTTGGATTCCTCGGCCCGTAACTCAGGGGTGATGTCCTGTAAGATAGCCACGATACCAAACTGATTACCATCATTTAAACGTACCGGGGCGGCATGTACCCGAACCTTCTGTCCGGTTAAATCGAGAATAGTTTCTAGGGGCGCATCCAGGCTCACCAAGATTTCAGGGCCGAATTTTCCCACAACAGAGACCCGCTCTAACAGAAGTGTGAGCGGGCCATCAACAACCTCATCACGCCTGACGTCTAGGATTTCCTCCGCCGCTGCATTGATGAGCACCACATTACCCTCGGCATCCGTGACCAATACACCTTCAGCCATACTTTCGAAAATGGCCTCCTGCCGGCGCAAATCCGTCATGCGAGCCTTGAGTAAGGTGCTAAGTTCTGTGGCCTTAGCCTCTACAGCCTGGTAGAGGCGACTATTATCAACAGCCGCGGCAATCTGCACCGAGATAGTCGTGGCTAACTTAGTATGTTCCGAGGTGAAAGATTTGCCGCTGTAATCATTACAAGCAACCAAAACACCTATAGGGTGCTCACGCCGGGCTAAAGGCTGGACTAACAAAGGGCCGTTTTTATCCACACCTAGCAGCTTGAAAAGTTTACGCCGGGAGGCAAATTCCTGCTCTGTCTCATACACAGTCTGTCCCTCTTTGAGGGCATCCTGTAGCACAGGATACTCATTCAGAGTGATCTGGCGATGAACAATGGCATCGCCCATCAGAACCTCGTAGGAGGCAGCCAGAAATAACTTATCCTCAACACTCTGCTCACAGAGAAAAATAGCCACACGGTCAGCGCGGAGGGCCATTGCGACGTTTTCGGCCACACGCCCCAACATCCCGCCCAAGTCAAGAGATTCACCAATTGAGCGGGTCGCCTCGATTAAGAAGAGCAGCTCCTGACTCTGGCGCAGAGCTTCATGTGTCAGGCCGCGCAACTCTTCCCGGTAGCTCTGGAGATCACTTAAGGACGCATCATACAGGGTGATGGAAAACAGGGAATATCCCAAAATCATTAATAGCCGTCCCAGGCCATCACCGCTAGGGAGCAGAGCACCTAAAAACTCACAACCGAGAAGCTGGAATAGGGCACCAACGCCCAGAATCGCAAACGCACCGGGGGTAACGATACTACTATGGCGTTTGTCCCGCTCGCGCCAGACCAACACGGTACTAGTACCTGCGGTGGCCAGCACTAAGAGGTACCAAACCGGGACTTGCCAGGAATGAATGGCATAGTCAACCGGCTTATTGAAAGCCTCTTGTGTCCACAAGACTGTCATAAAAACTAGCAAACTGGCCCAAGTAGCAAGTCCTATAATCGCGACTTTTCCCCGCTGCTCCTTCCAGAGAGAGCCGGTAAACGCCCAGGATAGGAGCAGTACGGCGAGCAAATCCGCAGCATAAAGGAATGGGGCGGTCAAGATGGCAAAATTATCCCGCACCACCTGGAAAGAAGCAATGACGATGGAGAAAAGACAAAGCCCCAATGTCCCGGCAATAGCCCGGACGTAGGGCTGTAATTCCTGGCCTTCGGTATTGCGAGATTCTGTCCACACAATGCCGGCTGCCGGGAGTAAACTTAGGAAAGTCAAGAGATAATAGATAACCCTTCCGGGAAGTGCGCTTAGTAAGTTGAGTAAAAACTTTATGCCGACCAGATTTTGCCTCCCTGATTTAGATAAGGTTCAGAAACCTTATCCGAATGTCTTTGTGTAGTTACATTGAAACTAATCGAATAGCACCGACACCGGTGGTGATTTCTATTGTAAGTGTAAGAGGAGCTTGACCATAAGCAGCATTGGTATATTCGTTATCCCCACGTTTCGTAAAACCGGCCCCGGTATCCACGCGATTTAAGGCCCCGGACACCTGCACCCGGACACCAATAGCAGATGGGACACGGACATAAATTGTGCCGGCCCCGGCCCGGATATGCGCCAGCGCGGATCGCTTCCAATTACCACTGAAATCCAGGTCGATAGAACCCGCACCGCCAAAGACGGAAAGTTGGTCGAAATTAGCGTTACCGAGACCAGAAGCCGTTAGGGAGCCGGTCCCCGCAGTAAGACGCAACCGGCTCATTGGTTCAGGGTTTACATCTGAGAAGTTTAAAACAGCATCACTACTGCCTGTGGTAAGTGAGAAACCGGTGAGGGAAAGCCCACCCAAATCAAGTTGCGCCGCACCAGTGCCTAAATCCACACCCAAATCCACCGGGATATTGGGAGCTAAACCGATCTCCCAGTTATTGATGTAATCATCCGCAGAATCTCCGAGGGTTAATTGCCCTCCCATACCCTGGCGGATAGAGATATCAGTCACCCCATTAGCAGTCTTCTGGTCGATTTTTGGCTCCCATTCAGCCACATTGTAGTGGAAATGGGCGTTCAACAGTTCTGCATAGATGTCAGGGCGCAGGGTTAATTGACGTGACAACATACGCAAATTTATCTCTGCCGCTTGCGCACCATCAGACCCTAAAGACTGGTACACATCTGCCGGGGGGTCTAACAGCGTCAAAGGCTCGGTTGTCGGTATAGGTATGGTACACGCGATAGACAGCACAAACAGAACCGCGACAATACCCCACTTAGCTATAGGGTTCCGCATAAAAATTACCTCCTCAAGGGTTTGTTAATCAAGCCCCATCTTTGATAGCATCAGAGGCCATTGTAACCACCGACCCATTGGCCGTCAATTTCTGTATGCGCAGGACCATAGTATCTAACAATTCCTGACTATGGGCAGCGAGGTCACGGCCCCGTTGGTAAAGGACCATAGCTTCTTCAAGGTTTAGTGTTCCCTCTTCCAGTTTAGAAACAATATCCTCCAAGGCTACCAATGAGGCCTCAAAAGACATTTCTTCAATGGCTTCCATTACAATTACTCCCTTATGCTGTAGGACTTTTGTATAATTATAGTCAGGTTTTCTGGCTTGTCTATCCAAGAAGTTAAGAAACTTCCTAGGTGGATGGGATACACAATTGACACGGTTTATACCTATAGCTATACTTGCTATGGTTAGTTACCACAAAGAGAGAGAGACTTTGCAAGAGAAACAGATAAAATATAGCAGTATTCTATTATTAATAGTGATTGCCGTCATTATACTGGGGGCAGCATGGCTAATAGCAACCTGGCAATCCAGCCAGAAGGTGCTCCCCCAAGGTTTGCGGATGGCACAACTGCCAATGGGCGGTATGACCAGCCAGCAGGCTCTGATGGCAATTACGGAAGCTTATAAAACCCCGGTAACAGTCTATTATATAGATCAGGAAATTACGCTGATACCGGAGGTGGTAGACCTGGCCCTGGATGAAGAGGCAACTGCAAATAACCTGGAAGAGGTATTGATATCCCAATCCGGAATCCAGGGCTTTATCAACTTTGCTCTGGACCAGTTACTCAACAGAGACCCTCAAGTGTTAGAAGTACAACCGGTCTTTGATTATAACCGCCAACATCTGGATGCATTCCTGGCCCGTATCAGTCAGAAATACGACCAGGAACCCCAAGCGGCGCAGGCAATGGCGGAAGCGAACAGTTTCCAAATGCCCCAGGACGGCACATGGCTTGATATAGAAGCCTCACGGCCCCTAGTTGTTGAAGCGTTACTCTCGGCTGTGAATCGTGAAGTCGCTTTGGTCGTAGCTGTTACAGCCGCTCCAGAAGCTACTTTAGATATATTAGAACAGACAATTATCACCAAGCTAGGCGGAATTGCGGGAGGACTGGCCGGCATATATATTAAGAATCCCGGCACCGGGCAAGAACTCTGTTATAACTGTAATATCGCTTTTAGCGGATTGAGTACTCTGCACCTAGCTATTGCCATCGAGACACAGCGACTCTGGGATATAACAGTCAGCCAGGACCTGGCCGCGTCCACGCGCCTGATGCTAACGCAGCAGGACACAACGGAAGCCAATCTGCTCCTGGGCAATATAGGAGCCGGGAACACCTACGCCGGTGCACAGCAGGTCACTACGCTGCTTAACAGTTTGGGATTTATAAACTCCTATATTATCGCGCCTTATGGAATCGAGCCAGATGCGGGATTAAGTACCAAGGCCACGCCGGCCAATACACGCACAGATATCAATGCAAACCCAAGTCCTTACCGGCAGACTACGCCCCTGGAATCCGGACTCTTACTGGAAAGTGTCCACCAATGTGCACAAGCCGGAGGATTTTTGCAAGCGATTTACGGGCAGCAGATTGTGCCCGGCGAATGCCAGGCAACCTTAGCTTGGTTGATTCCTGGCGAAGGAATGCAAACGCCTTTGACTGCGGACATTCCGGAGGATATCCCGGTGGTTGCGCTCTACGCCTGGAACCAAGATACGGCCACTAATACGGCCCTTATTTATGGGCCAAGTGCAAATCTCGTGGTCTCGGTGTTTCTCTACCATCCAGAGTGGGTCCCGGAGGAAGCCGGCCCGGCAATTTTTAGAATTATCGGCCAGTTGAGCTATAACTACTTTAATCCCGAAAAGCCGTAAGATGTGAGGCGTGACACGTGAAGCGTGAAGCGTGGAGTGACTGAACCCGGCACAATGACGGGCTAGACAAAATCTTCCCGGAAGCGAAAAGGCTTCCGGGAAGAGTGTAAAAACTTAGGCTAACAACCGGTTCAATTCGTTAACTCACGCATGATGATAGGTAGGAAAATCTTGTAGCCAGCAGTGGGAAGTGAGATAACGGCGGGGGCAATCTCATAGGTAAGTGTTTGATCACGCAGTTCGATGGTATTCTCGATGGTCTCACCTTCTGGCACCGGATCAGATACGGTTACCGCGAACTCGATGGTTGCTGGCACATTAATAGTGAAGGATGCACCAATGGGCTGATCGGGGAAGTTCTGAGTACGAACGGTCAGAACATCATCGAGCATAGCAACAGTAGCATCAGCCGGCAAGCCACCATAGCTAAGCGAGCCTGTCACATAATCAACACCGGTAGGTAATGTATCGGTCAGCATCACGGCCGCGCCGTTCATCCCGGTATTGACCAGGGTAATAGTATAGGTTAAGACCTCACCGGCCTCCGCAATGTCATTACCACTGGCATCAACCACCGTCTTAGTAGATGTCGAGAGGTCAGAATCAGCAAACACAAGGCGATCTTCTACAGCCGGCGCAATAGGAGCAGCTTGGGCATCCACGTAGTTGATGACAGCATCACGGACATAGAGTTGTGTATCGGCCACAATCTGATCCAACGGCCAAATGGTCTCACCGTCATTGTTGAAGTTGCAGGAGCCAGCTGCGACATAGTTAACGGTTGATACCGTGTAAGTAACAGTATCGTCAGTCAAGTCAATTTCCTGGCCATTCATGGACAAGGAATACACATTATTGCCATTAGGCACGCTTTCGATATAGGTGATCTCGCCACCCTGGTTAATATCAAGGAAACAGGTGGTATAGTAAGAATAACCGCCATGACCAGGCACGTATTTGTAGTTGTAATAGTTACGGTAAGAGCGCTCTAAGATTTCCTTGATCTGCGCACCGGTCATCTCAAGTGCCACCAAAGAGTTCTCATACGGCATCAAGTCGAACATATCGCCCTTGGTTAAGGTAACGGGATTGCTCGCAGATGCAGTATCGGCAACACGCTTGTTACTCATCGCCCCGGAAAGATGGAAATCAACCATCACACCATGCTGCTCTAATTCCCAAGCAGAGGCGTCTACCTGGAGGTTGGCACCATTGGTTTCCTCGGTATAAGCCTCTAAAGCATCAAGTGGCACCAAGGTCTGTCCGATTTCGGTGTCATTGAAAGTGTCTAATTGCGCCGAGAATGGTTGCAGGTACTCACTCAATGCGGTATGGGTCATAGTTTCCGTAGCCGGTATTAAGTAACCTTCACGTAATACTACCTCACCGCCGACAAAGCCAATGTTCACTTTACCAAGGTAAGTAGCGTACTTGTAGGCTTGCGCAACCAGGGTACCAGTAGGATTAACCGTAGAAGTAATCATCACGGCAGGGTCAAGTCGTGTATGACTGTGAGCACCGACAAGAACATCAATGCCACTAGTCTCTTGGGCCACCAGTACATCACTGTCTTTCTCATCTCCATAAGGAGAATACCCAATATGGGTCAATCCAATCAGAAGATCAGGGTCTTCGGCGTCCAAAATAGCAGGGACCAAGGACTTCACAGTCTCGGTAGCCGGATGGAAGGTTAAACCGGGAATATTGGTGGGCAACTCGTAACGAGGTACCCGGGGATTGGTCAAACCGAAGATGGCAACATCCAATCCATCAACCGTTTTGGTGATGTAGTCCTTAACGTTAGCGTTGATAAAGCCATAGGATCCGTCATCATCCAGGTTCGCATTGCCCAAAATGGGGAAGTTAAGCTGGCCAAATGCAGTCGCCAGCGTCTGCGGACCAAAGTTGAATTCATGGTTACCTAACACTATCGCATCATAGTCCAGCATATTGAGGGTGCCAGCAATAGGATTCGGGGTCGCATCCTTGAAGAAGTAGGCAAAGGAATTCCCCTGGAAGGTGTCACCAGCATCAAGCAACAGTGCATTAGGATTATGTGCCCGCTCCTTATCAATCAGAGCACCGAGATAGACCATACCATTAGGATCACCATAGTAAGAGCTGGCTAAGAAGTTACCGTGGATGTCGTTAGTATGCAAAATGGTTACAACTTTATCTAATTGCCGGATACGCTGCATCTTTACACTTTCGGCAGTAATGGTCCCACCCAGGACTTCTTCGATGTACTCATTCAGCCCCAGTTGCATATCGTAGTAGGTGTCCCAGCGGTTAGTCCCATCAGCAAAAGTTACCCAGCCATCCTGCCCACCGGCCAGGAAGTTATTGGTTACGACACGGTAAACCTTATCACGTTCCAAAGGTTCATCACCGACCATAACACCATAAGCCCCCCAGGCTGTAGGGGCACGGTTACCAGCAGCAGCTTCATCGTTGTACCAGTAGTAACTAACGCCGGCAGACTGCAAGATACCCTTATAGAGCTTTCCAGACTGGTCCAAAAGGTCCTGAATCTGGGCACCGGTCAAATCCATCAAGAAAAGCGTATTCCCAAAAGGCAGAACACTGAAAGTATCACCCCAAGTAACGGTATAGGGAGTAGT
>JAFGKB010000217.1 GCA_016928755.1 Anaerolineae bacterium
CTTGTCCTACCGAAGGAGTACAAGTACCAGTCCTATCCCTCCCCATTGCTTATTACCTGGAACTCACACCGGTTTGCAACAATCGCTGCCCTGGTTGTGGGAATGTCTATGCTGATAACCGTGCCTCACTGGCCCACTTTCAGAATGGTGCATCCTGGAGCAATCTGATTGCCCGTCTGGCACAACATGCCCGGCAGTTCAAGGTCACCGGAGGTGAGCCGACCTTGCATCCTGAGTTTGAAGAGATTGCACTGGCCATCACAGAGCATCAAATTCCCTTTACCCTCTTTACAAATGGGCGTTGGTCCAACCCGGAGAAGCTGGTTCAGTTTTTGCTGGAGAAGACAACGTGTGAGGGCATGTTAATCTCTTTACATGGGCCGGATGCCGCTACGCATGAAGCATTCAGCGGCGTACCGGGGTCTTTTGCGGAGACGGCTGCCAATATCCGGATGGCAACAGCCGCCGGTGTTCAGATTGCGACGAGCATTGTGATCAATGCCATCAATTGGGACCGTATAGCGGAGACGCTGGAAGTAGCACTGAGCCTGGGAGCTAATCATGTGGTCTGCAACCGCTTGATTGGCACGCCCATTCCCGGTTTTACACCGGACGCGGTGCAACTACGCGCGGCAATGGATTCAATTGAGCGACTCCGGGCCGCCGGTCTACCTATCCGCTTTGGAAATTGCATTCCTCAATGTTTTGCTCCCTCCTCCTCATCGGGCTGTTCTGCCGGGATTTCCTTCGCGACGATTGACCCTATGGGCCGGATGCGGCCCTGTAACCACGTACCCTTGATCGCCGGTGATTTGCGCGTTCAGTCGGTTGAGGAAGTATGGCACAGCCCGGTGATGGAGAGTTGGCGCGGATTAGTTCCCGATAGTTGTACTACTTGCCCGGCGTTCTCCGTCTGTCATGGGGGGTGTCGTGCCCAGGCATTGCTGAACGGTCAGAAGCAGGATCCTTTGATCACAGAGATACTGGAAACTTTCCAGGAAGATGCTGGTCAGGAAAAAACCTACGCATTGTGCGCAGGATTGCGTCCTCTGGCCCAGTTTGAAAGCCGTATTGAGTCGGATTTGCAACTCCTGATTCACAAGAACCTGGTAATTCCGGTTCCTGATAGCTACCGGCCACTCGTTGCGGAGTTGAACGGTACACGCACCCTCTCCCAGATAGGATCTCAATATGGCTCGGCGGCTTTGGATTGGCTCGGTGAATTACACGACAGCCAGATGATTATATGGGCTTGAGATATTGACAAAATTCATCCCCGTGCTACCATACACCACGTTTGAGTTTAAATACGGGATATAGAGAAATAGCATAATGCCCGGTCGGAATTCCGTCCGGGCGTTTAGTTGGGAGCAAAAATATGGATAACACCGAAATCCCGGTAGTCATTTTATGTGGTGGTATGGGCACCCGTATGGGAAACAAGGATATTCCTAAACCATTGGTGGAAGTAGGAGGCCGCCCTATCCTCTGGCATGTGATGAAAATCTATGCTACCCAGGGCTTCACCAAATTTATCTTGGCGTTGGGGTATCGTGGGGACCTTATTAAGCGTTACTTTCTTGAATATGAGTGGTTAAGTCGTGATTTTACACTCTCATTAGGGAACGGCGGGCCGGTTTACCATACGCCTCATGACGCGGCAAATTGGCAGATCACCTTTGTCGAAACTGGCCTTCACACTCAGACTGGGGCCAGAATTCACAAAGTGGCTCCCTACATTACCGGCCCACGCTTCTTCGCGACCTATGCCGATGGCGTCGCTGACATTGATCTCTCTGCGCTTTTGAATTTCCATCAGGATAAAGGACTCCTAGCTACGATGACCGGAGTCCAATCTTTTTCACGTTTTGGCGTCGTTGAGACTGATAATGAAGACCGAGTGACCGCTTATACTGAGAAACCCCTGGAAAAGCGAATTATTAATGGGGGATTCTTCGTCTTTGAGCAAGACGCGCTGCGTTACTTCGCAGGAGATGATGATCTCATCTTGGAACAGGAACCTTTGCGTAACCTGTCGGCAGACCGCCAACTGGCTTTATATAAACACCCAGGATTCTGGCGCGCTATGGATACCTTTAAAGATGTCCGGCAAATGAATGCCCTTTGGGCGTCTGATGCACCCTGGAAAATTTGGTAAAAAACAGTGGAGAATGGAGGTAAAGGGGTTGGTTGATCAAGCTTTCTGGCATGAACGCCCGGTATTGATTACCGGTTGTACAGGATTAGTAGGATCCTGGCTAACTCGCGCGCTGGTGGATTCCGGTGCCGATGTCGTGGGTTTGATTCGTGATGCTGTGCCGCGTTCTGAATTGGTACGCTCTGGCACCATTCACCGGATTCGGGTTGTAAGAGGGGATGTCACCGACTATGAAACACTGGAGCGGGTATTAAATGAGTACGAGGTAGAGACCGTATTCCACCTTGCAGCACAAACTATCGTATCCATTGCTAATCGTGCCCCATTATCAACCTTCGAGGCAAATGTGAAGGGGACGTGGGTCACACTGGAGGCCGCCCGTCGTAGCCCCACGGTGAAGCGGCTGGTTGTGGCCTCTACTGATAAAGCCTATGGGGCACAACCGGTTTTGCCTTATACAGAAGCGATGCCCCTCCAAGGGCAACATCCCTATGATGTCTCCAAAAGTGCCGCCGATTTAATAACTCAGGGTTATGCGCATACATACGGTTTGCCGGTCGCCATCACCCGTTGTGCCAATATCTATGGTGGCGGGGACCTTAACTGGAACCGGCTTATACCGGGGACTATTCGCAGTGTATTACAAGGTGAACGTCCGGTTATTCGTTCTAACGGTAAATTTATCCGCGATTACCTCTATGTCCAAGATGCCGTGCGAGCCTATGTGATGCTGGCCGAGGCTCTGGATAGCCCCAAAATGAGAGGGGCGGCATTTAACTGTAGTACCAAATCGCCCGTCGACGTTCTGACCATCACGAATATGATTCTTCAGATGGCCGGACGTCCTGATTTAGAACCGTTAGTTTTGGATGAAGTGAAAAATGAGATCAAGGACCAATATCTGGATGCCACGAAGATTAAAGAGATGGTCGGTTGGGAACCTATCTGGGACCGAGAAGCAGCTTTGCAGGAAACCATAGCCTGGTATGCAGAGTATCTACAAAATCAGTAGATGGCAATTTTGGGAAGCTCACAAAACGCTCTGTTTTTTAATATAACCGAAAACTTGAGTCCACGTTTACCGGTTCCTGTATTAATCACCGGGGCTACTGGCTTTATTGGCCGCTGGTTGCTAAAATACTTGCTTGCCGCTGGTGTACCGGTTGCTGCTTTAGTGCACCTCGGAGACGAGACACCGCAGTTTGACGGGGTAGATTGTTTTAAGTGTGATATCGCAGATGCTGCGGCGGTGCAATCCGTCTTTGACCAAGTCCGACCGGCCCTTATTTTTCACCTGGCTGCGGTAGGATTAGCCGACCCCAATTTATCTTTTGACCTGGCCCTGCGCGTTAATGTAGCCGGTACCCTTAATATCTTACACGCGGCTAATACACTTGACCATATCCAGCGGTGCGTGCTGGTGGGATCGTCTTATGAGTATGGCGCGCGCCAGAGTGATAGCGGATTAGACCCCTTTAGTGCGTATAGTGCTTCAAAGGTCGCCGCATGGGCGTTTGCCCGTGCCGCACATAATGCCTGGAACCTGCCGGTGGTCTGGATGCGGCCCTTCCAGGTCTATGGGCCGGGGCAACATCCACGTGCCTTCATTCCTGCGGCGATTACGGCAGCTTTACAAGGTGCTGATTTTCGTATGACACCAGGACAACAAAAACGGGATTTTATCTATGTGGAAGACGTGGTTACCGGATTGCTGTTCGCCGCTGTCGCCCCAGATGATGTCAACGGGCGGGAACTTGACCTCGGTACCGGAGATTTGCACACACTATACGATGTAGTATCCTTGATCTGGCAGTTAACATCCGCTACCGGTGATATCCTGGCCGGGGCCTTATCTTATCGCCCTGGTGAGGTGCCGGCTATTCCGTCCAACGTAGGACGGACCCGCCGTCTTACCGGTTGGCAATCCAGGGTTGATTTGGCAACCGGTCTTGAGCGTACAATTTCATCTCAAGAGAAAGCTCAAAGCCTATGAATAAACGGGAGGTACATAATGCCTGATGGCAAGATAGATGAACGTGCGGAGCAACTTCGCACTGAAATTATGGAAAAGGTCGCCGAATACTATCGGCTCGTTCATAAACCGGCCCCCTTTATACCTGGTGAGACCTTTGTTAATTATGGGGGACGCGCCTATGATGAGCACGAGTTGCAAAGTGCTGTAGATGCGGTTCTTGAATTCTGGCTCACCGATGGGCATCGTGTGGCTACATTCTCCAAAAAGTTAACGGACTTTCTCGGTCTTAAACATATGTTAACTGTCAACTCCGGTTCCTCGGCCAATCTGGTAGCAATGACAACCCTTTGTTCACAACAACTAGAGGGCGCACTTGTCCCCGGTGATGAAGTTATCACCCCGGCGGCGACTTTCCCGACAACGGTAGCTCCTATAGTACAGAATAATCTGGTCCCGGTATTTGTGGATTGTAAGGTCGGCACGTATAATATTGATGTTGAGTTGCTAGAGGCCGCCCTTTCAGAGAAAACCCGGGCAATTTTTGTTCCCCATATCCTAGGAAATCCGGTGGAGATGGACCGGGTGATGGATTTTGCTACAACGCACAATCTCTACGTGATTGAAGATACCTGTGATGCGTTAGGTTCGCGCTACGCAGGCCAATACTGCGGGACCTTTGGCCAGCTTTCAACCTATAGCTTCTATCCTGCTCATCATATTACAACCGGTGAGGGCGGCGCGGTAGGGACGCAGAGTGCACGGTTGGCACGACTGGCCCACAGTATTCGTGATTGGGGTCGTGATTGTTGGTGTGACTACAATAGCGACAAAGATGGTGAATGCGGGCAACGCTTCGATTGGGAGATTCCCGGCCTAGGTGAACCTTATGACCACCGCTATTATTTCACCGAGATCGGGTACAACCTGAAAATGACAGATGTCTTAGCCTCTATCGGCATCCCTCAGGTCGATAAACTTCCCGGCTTCATCGCGGCCCGCCAGCGTAATTTCCAAGTGCTTTATGAGGGACTTAAGCCTTATGAAGAATACCTGTTATTACCGGTGTGGAGTCCCAAAGCCGATCCCGCGTGGTTCGCCTTTACCCTTGCCGTCCGTGAAGATGCGCCTTTCACCCGCCGTGAGCTTAACCAATACCTTAACGACTATAAAATCGAGACCCGCTATCTGTTCGCCGGCAACATTCTCCACCAACCGGCCTACCAGAACATCCAACACCGGGTCGCTACCCCTTTGACCGAGACTGACCGGGTCTTGAAGAGCGCGTTCTTCATCGGTGTTTATCCGGGTATGGATAAGGCACGGCTGGACTATATGCTCCAGGTTTTCCAGGACTTCTTTAAATCTCTGGGCATCCGTTAGATTAAGGATTATTGTGGCTTTATGAAACTCTCCATTATTGTCTGCACTTATAATGAACGGGATACAGTGCTCACTATCCTGGAACGTGTTCATGCAGCGGTACTGCCCGCAGGTTGGGAGCGTGAAGTCGTTGTCGTGGATAATGCCTCTACCGATGGGACCCAGGACTTATTGCGGAGTATGGATTACGCAGATACCCAGGTTGTCTACCAACCCCAGAATATGGGCAAAGGAACCTCGGTGCGTACCGCAATCCCACTTTGCACCGGGGACTATCTCCATATCCAGGACGCCGATTTAGAATACACACCAGATGATTACTATCTTTTCCTCGATAAAATCGCTGCAGAACACCCTGCCGCTATTTATGGCTCGCGTACTTTGGGCGGGCGCGCTATCTACAAATATGCAGCGAACTACTGGGGCGTGCGCTTCCTGACGTTTTTGACGAATCTGCTCTATGGTTCTCACCTGACCGATGTGGCTACGGCGGCCAAGATGGTCCGCGCTGATGTGGCCCAGCGTCTCAATCTCACCGGCCCTGGATTTGACCTGGATTTTGAACTGACAGACAAAATCCTGCGTGCCGGTTATGAGATTGCAGAAGTGCCCATCAGCTATAAACCCCGCACCGTGGCGGAAGGGAAGAAGATCCGCCCGTGGGATGGTCTGTGGGCACTCAAGGTAATCATACGCGACCGCTTACTTCCTATGTCAAAAGTTGTAAAATAAATGGGAGTTTAAGATTACAGCAATCGCTTAATAGTTTGCCAGCAGCTTGCTTTGTGGTAAATTAGTATAGTTTAGGGCCGCCGAAAAGCGGCCTCTATTTATGGAGGATAAGATGAATATAGTGGTTACCGGCTCTATAGCCTTTGATTACCTGATGACATTTCCGGGTAATTTCCTTGACCACATTAAGCCTGATCGACTTCAGAAATTAAGTCTTAGTTTTTTGGTGGATGCTATGCGTCGCCAGCGTGGTGGATGTGCGACAAATATCGCTTATACGCTAGGTTTGTTGGGCGAACATCCGGTTGTTATGGGGACGGTGGGGCAAGATTTTTCTGATTATCGCGTTTGGCTGGAAGCTCATGGTGTGGACACTTCCGCTATTGTAGAGATTCCCGGTGTCTTTACGGCTTCTTTCTTCGCTAATACAGATATAGAGCAAAATCAGATTGCCAGTTTCTATGCCGGCGCGATGGCTTATGCCAACACCTTATCGTTTGAGAATTTAGCGCAACCTGTGGATTTGACCATTATATCGCCCAATGACCCCGGCGCGATGGCGAAGTATGTCCTGGAATGTAAATCCCTGGGCATCCCTTACATATACGATCCAAGTCAACAGATTGTGCGTCTTAGCGGGGCTGTCCTGCGTGAGGGCGTTGAAGGCGCGGACATCCTCATCGTCAATGATTACGAGTTTGAGCTTCTCAAGGACCATACCGGGATGAGTGAGGCTGATATACGCGACACGGTTACACGCGCTGTGATTATTAC
>JAFGKB010000218.1 GCA_016928755.1 Anaerolineae bacterium
CCTTCAATGGCAATATAAGGATTTTGTGTTTTGATGTTCACGTATTTTCTCCATTGTGTATTTTGCTGTTTGATAAAGAACAGCTTTCACAATGCTTTATTATGCTATTTCTGGCGTAAATGGCAACAGAAAGTTAATACTTATGTGCCACTTAGGCTTTTTTATGCAATTTCTATATAGAGCATACCTTTGGGTTGCCAAAAGTCAAGGTTAAATCATGTTACAAATCAGTTGCGAAAAAGTGGTCATCACCATCCAGACCGCTCCTTAGCGGCCTGGATGGTCGTTCCCTGGATGGTGATACACCACTCTACCCCTTATTGTCGTGCTGCATCCTCCCCCGCCAGATAACCGCCGGAAAACGCTGCCTGGAGATTAAACCCTCCTGTATCGGCGGCTATATCCAGCACCTCACCGGCGAGATATAACCCGGACACTTTCCGGGATGCGAAAGTTTGTGGCTCGATCTCTTTTAAACTCACCCCTCCGGCGGTGACCATCCCGGCTTCTAAGGGCAAAGCCCCGGTGATTTCCCAACGAAAGTCCTTAATCAACATTGCTATGGCCTCTCGTTCCGGTGCGCGGATGGTGTGTACTTCCCGCTCTTTGCCAACACCGCTTATATCTGCCAGGACTTGCGCCAGGCTATGGGGAACCCAACCTTTTAAGAGGTTGGCTAACTGCTTATGGGATTGTTCCTCGAACTCCTTTTGTAACCGGTGCTGCACCTCATCCCTGCTCATCCCCGGCTTCAGGTCAATGGATAGCAATACCTTCTTATGCTGTCGTAGCGCATCGACAGCGTCCAAAGAGCGAGTTAAAATCAAGGGGCCAGAAACCCCAAAGTGAGTAAAGAGCATCTCACCGGTTGGCGGTTGCGGGTAGCGTGAGTGAAGGACTTTCTCCTTGCCTTTCTCATTTTGCGTGAGCAAGGTGCAGCATACATTTCTCAGACTTACACCTTGTAATGCCTTCGCGTGGGCCTGTTCTCTGACCCGGAGCGGTACTAACGCCGGACGCAGAGCAATGATGGTGTGCCCGACGTCTTGAGCCATCCGGTAGCCATCCCCTGTGGAACCGGTTCTAATCCAGGATGCCCCACCGGTGGTCAGAATAACTGAGTTGGACGGTGCTTTTATCCCGTTCCTTAGCTCTACGCCTTGGATTTTCCCATCAGCCACCAACAACCTTGAGACCGGGGACTTATATTCTACCAATGCTCCATGCCCGACGGCATAATCCAACAAAGCATCCCGCACATCGGCGGCTTGTCCTGAGGTGGGGAATATCCTGCCTCCGCGCTCTGTCTGCGTCTCTACCCCATACCGGCGTAGTAGCGCCAGCAGTTCATCACGGAAAAAGCGGTGGTATGCATTGCGCAAAAACTGCCCCTGGCGCCCGTAATACTTGATAAAAGTCTCTAAGGGCGCGCTGTTCGTGACGTTACAGCGGGATTGTCCGCTCACTAAGATCTTCTTCCCTGCTTCCTCCGTCTTTTCAAAGACATGGACTTCTGCCCCTAACTCCGCTGCACGACCTGCGGCGATTAACCCCGCCGCCCCGGCACCAACAATAATAACACGCTGCATCAACAACACTCCTTATATAAACAAGTGCATCGCACTTTCCTAAGTGCGTTGCACTTTTGTCTTCATTACATGCAGGTCTAAAATTAGCATAACGGATTTCTTCAAGTCGTTGCCATTTCTTAATTACGTAATCCCTTGTCTGCAAGTCAGTCCAATAACTATAAGCCGTAATGACTCTTCCTCCGCTGGATTGCTCAAGCTGTGGTACTCGCCGCTATAAACCAACACTACATCACCTGGGCGTAATGGACGTGCGATAACCGGACTTCCTGGGGTAGGCCGGTGGTGCAATATACCCTCCCCGCTGATAACATAGAATATCTCATCGGTACCGGTGTGGGCTTGCATCCCTGTAGCTGCCCCCGGTGCTAACGTCGTATCGTGGAGAAATTCCAGATTTCTGCCTGTCAGTAAATTCTCTTCCGTCCCGCCTTGCTCGCTAAACAACCAACGCACCACCGTCTCGCCCTGTCCCTGCCAGGGTTCTGGCATATCCGGAGCGAAATCACCCGGCGCATACAACACTCTTTTGATGTTACCCGCGCGTTTATAGAGCACCCCGGAAACGCGGTCATAGGGTGCTCTATTGATATTAGCCCACTTGCCGGGTTCGTGAAACTTCTCCCCTGCAATAGGTTGCGGTTCCCACGGTTGCTCTTGCTCTTTATTTCCCGACATCGCGTTTACTCAACCTTCCACCTTCTCGGCGATGGCGTACAGCAACGATTTCCGACAGTATTGACAACGCTATCATCGGAGGCTCTTTTCCCCCGATATTCAAGCCTATCGGGCCATGAATGCGTGCCAACTCTTCTGCACTAAAGCCCATTTCCAATAACGTACCGTGTCTGTCGGCTTGGGTTGTCCGGCTTCCCAGGAAGCCGATGTAAAAGGCATCGCTTTTCAATGCCAAATCAAGGGCCGGGATATCGAATTTTGCATCGTGGAAAAGCACGACTATCGCCCATCCTGTCCCGAAATCTCCGGGTTTAAATACTTCCTGGGGCCACCCAAAGCGAATATCAAAGCCGGGGAATCGCTCTTCCGTCAAAAAAGCACGCCGGGCATCGCTGACAATCACCTGGTATCCTAAAGTCTTACTGAGCCGGGCCAGTGGAATCGCGATGTCGGTAGCTCCAAAGATTAAGACCGTGGGTGGGGGGGCGAGAACTTCCAGGAATACTTCCCCTTGTGGGTATGCGTGCTTCTTGGCGTGCGGGCCGGGCCAGAAAGCGGCTAAATCCTCAATCACAGCCGTGTCTAAAGCACTATCTCCCAGGCTCCCATAGACCTCCCCGGTAGCCGTGCGTAGCAGATGCACAGGCTGGTTCGTCAAAGATGCAAACCCTACCGGGTGCGAGGCTTCAACTTCCGTGAGGAGTTGGTCATAGATAGGCGACCATCTCTCAACCAGCACATCTATCGCGCCGCCACAAGCCAACCCCGCGCTCCACGCCTGTTCATCGCTCACCCCGAAAAATGGCCGGCGTATAATAAATTCCCCGGTGAGTACCGCCTCCATTTCCGCGACTGTGTCGCCATCCACGCAGCCGCTGCTTACCGAACCGGTGATCTCCCCGGCTTTATTGATGGCCATTCGCGTGCCCGCGGTGCGCAGTGAGGAGCCACGTGTCTCAATAATCGTCGCTAAGGCGATGTCCTCGCCTGCCGCCTGCCAGCGTTTCAGATCGTCGATAATATCTCTCATAAGTTACTCCTGTGTAGTCAATTTGTGTGCGTTAACGCGAATTAGCTCTCAGGGGCCAGGAATGTGCCCTAATAGTACCATCTTCAGAGACCCGCACTACCTCAAAACGCACACGCCCCGCATTAACCGCCTTTGCGATCTGGCGTTGGCCCGCGGTCAAAGTTGCCCGCCCATTTTTTATATCTAGGAAAACGACCTCGAGATTTTCATCCGTCTCGTCGTCATTATCTCCGGCGGCGTTATCCTTGACGTTGCTATAGCCGTTAAAGACGACATAATCTATCGGGTCGCCGAGGAAACGGGCATCCGCAGGCCAATACTCGAAACCCGGCAGGAGCGGTGCTATTTGCTCTGCCATCTTCCCTTTTAATATTGCCCGGCTCTTTGTTGTGCTTTGTTGGCTGGCATACCGTATGTCCCGGGCTTGGGCACGTTCGAGTTCTCTGATCTTAGCCTCATATTCCTGGATAAGCTCTGTTCTGATTGATTCTTGGTTATTCCTTTGTTGGACGCGGAAAATCAGAAATGTGAGCGACACCCCGACGGCAACACCGGCAATCAGAAACAGAATATCCATTGGCTAACTATTCCCAAAATAGGGCTTCACGCTTCAGATAACGGCCTGTTCCTTGCGTGCCTACAAATTTGCCATCTTTCACCAATATTTCTCCGCGCCGGATGGTAGTCACCACACGTCCTTGGACTCGCATACCCTCATAGGGAGTATACCCGCCAATGGTATGTAAGTCTTCTGTGCGGATTACGCTCTCTACACTGGGGTCATAGATAACGATATCTGCATCAGAACCGGGGAGCAGGCAACCCTTCTGTGGCCAGAGGTTGTAAATCTGGGCCGGGTTCGCGGACATCATCCGTACCAGGTCTTTCCAATCAATCCACCCATCGGCTACGCCATAGGTTGCCATTAAGGAGAGCGAGGTCTCTAATCCTGGCAGACCTCCTGGGGTCTTCGTGAAGTCATCAATTTCTAATTTCTGTTCTTTGGTATAGTCACAATGGTCCGTAATCAGCATATCCACTTCACCGGCACTGACCAAAGCCCAGAGACGCTCTTTTTCATACGGGTCACGCAGTGGTGGTTGCAGGATATAGCGCCACGGTTCGCTGCCTTCATATACGCTGTTATCTAACAACAGATATTGGGGGGCGGTTTCGCAGAATGCTATCTGTCCCTCTTCGCGGGCCTCCGCAACCAACACCGAAGTACGCCCGGTAGAGTTATGCGCGATAACAACCGGTGCATTCACTGCCTCCGCTAAAAATAACACCCGTGCGGCTGCTTCTTGCTCGGCCAGGGCCGGACGCGACATACCGTGGTATTCCCAGGTAGTATGGCCTTCCGCAACCAAGGCTTGGGTCTGGGCCGTTACTACGGCGTCATTCTCACAGTGTACCAGTGTTATCAATCCATAACGCCCCGCAGCTTCCAGTAATCTCAGGATTTTGGCATCATCCGCGTAATAGTTAGGCCGGTAGGTCGTATAGAGTTTGATACTTTGAATCCCTAACTCCGGCAGCAGTCCCAATTCTTCCTCACGTCCTGGTGGCAGGTCAGTCACCATCATATGGAATGCATAATCCATCACCGAAGGATCCGCTTCTTTAAGCCGTGCTGCTAAGGCCTCGGCGAATGTCTGGCCGGGAAATTGCGTGGCAAAATCAACCACAGTGGTTACTCCGCCCAAAACAGCAGCTTTGCTTTCGGTAAACCAGTCATCGGGTGTTTTGTAGATACCGGTATCCAATTGGATATGGGCGTGTGCATCAATAATGCCCGGCAGCACCAGGTTATCGGTTGCGTCAATAACCTCCGCCCCTTCTGGAACCGGCAACGCGGTACCGATAGCTTGAATCGTCTCACCGCGCACCAAAATATCCGCATCAAACATAGTTTCAGGGGTGACAATCGTCCCACCCTGAATCACAAGTGTACGCTCGTTACTCATAGTTAACCTCCTAAAGGTTCATATCACAAGTCTTCATCAAGGTTATAAATTGTTGTTTCCCGCTTATATCCCATATTGGGGATGTTAAAACACAAATCTATTTTATTGTAACCTAAATTTCCACCTTTGGTAAGGGGGAATTGAAAATGATACGTGATGCGTAACCCATCACCCATCACGCATCACGC
>JAFGKB010000219.1 GCA_016928755.1 Anaerolineae bacterium
AAAACCGTGCCGCAAGACCAAGAATAGAAAGGGTGTTCCCACTTAACACACTGTAGCTATGCGAATTTTAGCCGTAAGTGACGAAGTCGTCAATGTATTTTACAAACAAGATATAAAAAACCTAGTAGGTCATATCGATCTACTACTGGCTTGTGGGGATTTGCCCTACACATACCTCGAATACCTGGTCTCAGTCTTCAACTTAACGTATGCGGGGTATGTACATGGGAACCACGATGCACCGGAATACCTCCACAATGGGGAAGAGCTTACCGAACCTGGGGGCTTAGTTAACCTAGATGGGCAAACGGAGATGCTCAACGGCGTGTTAGTCGCCGGGCTAGAGGGGAGTATCCGGTACCGGCCCAATGCCCCTTACCAATATACCCAAAAGGAAATATACCTACGGATGCAACGCCTGATCCCCAAGTTATTACTGAATCGGGTGCGTTATGGACGATATCTCGATATTTTTATTGCCCATTCCCCACCAGCCGGCGTCCACGATGGGCCAGATAGGCCACACCAGGGCTTCCAGGCATTCCTGAGTCTGATGCAACGCTTCCGTCCCCGGCTCCTGCTCCACGGACATAAACACTACTACCCTCCCGGCCCTTGGAAAACAGCTTACAAAGATACTGAAGTCGTCAATGTACATCCGTTCCGGCTGATTGATATTACAGAAGATAAAATCAATTATGGCCGCTTCTACCGGCGTTAACATACTTGTATTTTTTGGAAAAACTTGGAAAATCAGTGCAGTTATTAATAAAGCGAGCTAAGAAAATTAGCACGTCAGTGAGGAGAATTTAAAATGGCAGAATTTTTAACACCCCAACACGAGGACTTCTCTAAATGGTATACTGAAATAGTACAGAAAGCAGACTTGGCCGACTATTCGCCGGTTCGCGGCTGTATGGTTATTAAACCCTATGGCTATACACTCTGGGAACGCATCCACGAGGAACTAGACCGCCGCTTCAAAGACACAGGGCATGTCAATGCTTACTTTCCTCTCTTTATCCCTGAGAGCTTTCTACACAAAGAAGCAGAGCACGTAGAAGGATTCTCCCCTGAGCTTGCCGTTGTAACGATCGGCGGTGGCAACCAACTGGAAGAACCCCTGGTTGTCCGGCCTACCTCGGAAACCATTATCGGGCATATGTATGCTAAATGGGTGCAATCCTATCGTGACCTCCCGCTGCTTATTAATCAGTGGGCCAACGTAGTCCGTTGGGAGATGCGTACGCGGCTGTTCTTGCGCACCACAGAATTTCTCTGGCAAGAAGGGCATACCGCCCACGCCACCCGCCAAGAAGCTATCGACGAGACCCTCCAGATGCTCAATGTCTATACCGACTTTGCGGTCAACGAAGCAGCAATTCCTGTTATACCAGGCCGCAAGAGCGAGAGCGAGAAGTTCGCCGGGGCTGTTACCAGCTATACTATTGAAGCCATGATGAAGGACGGCAAGGCGTTACAATCCGGGACCAGTCACTTCCTGGGCCAGAACTTCGCCAAGGCATTTGATATTAAGTTCCTAGACGAGAATAACGAACAACAATTTGCCTGGACTACGTCATGGGGTGTGAGCACCCGTATGGTCGGAGCCGTGGTTATGACCCACGGGGATGACCAGGGACTGGTATTGCCTCCCCGCTTAGCCCCGATCCAGGTGGTGATTGTGCCCATATGGCGCAAGGATGACCAACGCACCGAGGTTATGGAAGCCGCCAATAAGCTCTATGCACGGCTGAAGGGCTTTGTGCGGGTCAAACTCGATGACCGGGAAGGCGTCTCCCCTGGCTGGAAATACAACGATTGGGAGATGCGCGGCGTCCCGCTGCGGATTGAACTAGGCCCCCGCGACATTGAGAAGCAAAGTGTGATGTTAGCCCGCCGGGATATACCGGGACGCGAGGGGAAGACTATTGTACCAATGGCTAACCTCGAAGAGACTATCCCTGAGATGTTGGCAACTATCCAGGCCAGTATCCTACAAAAGGCACAGGATTACCGGGATGCTAACATCCAGGATGTCACAACCTATGCTGAATTCAAAGCAGCGATAGAACAGGGTTTTGCGCGAGTCTGGTGGGCCGGGAGCCGCGAAGATGAAGCCCGAATTAAAGATGAGACCAAAGCTACGATTCGCTGTATACCACTGGAGCAGCCCGGTGGCAAGGGCCGCTGTATCTACACAGGACAGGAAGCCACAGAGGTTGCAATCTTCGGAAAAGCCTATTAAAGCGTAAAAAGTCACCATCCCGCAAGGGATTTATAACTAACCCACCTTCCAGGAAGCAACCTTCCTACTCAGCCCAAGAAGCTGGCCGGAAAGTTTAGAAACTTCCTGGAAGGTACAAGAGGGTTAATGCTTATCCGCCACATCACTACTGCATATAGAACAACTGGGGTCTGGCTGCACCGCAATAAAATCAAAGGATTGGCTAAGACCGTCCCACAACAAGACCTTATCAACCATAAGTTTTCCAACCCCCAAGATAATTTTTATAGCCTCAAGGGCTTGTAAAGTGCCGATAACACCCGCCGTTGCGCCAACAATTCCCTGAATATCTGGCGGGGGATACGTACCCGGTTCAGGAAGTACAGGAAAAATACAATGGCGACACGTATGGCCGGGCATATAGACGCCCATCTGCCCCTCAAAACGTTCTACCGCCCCCCATACCAGGGGCCGGCCCGCCTGAACACAGAGGGTGTTCATTAGGTCTTTAGTAGCAAGATTATCACTGGCCTCGACAACAACATCATATCCGGACACTAATGTAGGGCCATTTTCCGCCATCACTCTAGTAACATAAGGAACGACCTCAATCCCAGGATTCAAAGCACTGAGTCGCCGGGCTGCCACTAACGCCTTACTCTCCCCAATATCGTTATTAGTGTACAGGATCTGGCGATTGAGATTAGAAAGCCCTACAGCATCCCCATCAACAACGCCGACCTTTCCCACACCGGCAGCAGCCAAGTAATAAAGAATAGGGGACCCTAGCCCACCACTCCCCACAACTAAAACCCTGGCCGACTGCAAGCGGGACTGTCCTTCCATACCAACTTGCGGCACTGCAATCTGCCGTATATAACGCTCATCAACCATTGACCGGCCTCCAATCTAACAGACTTATCAAAGCCCAATTCTCCCTATTTTCCTACAAAATCGGGATTCTAGCCAATATATTGACACCAACCCTTAGTAGTGTTAACATAAAAATAGAAACTGCACTTAAGTTAAGGAGGTTCCCAAATGAGCATCATCACAATATCCCGCCAACTAGGCAGCCGGGGAAGTTATATCGCTGCCGAAGTAGCAAAACGGCTACAATTACGCTATATTGACCGGCAGGTCCTCCAACGAGCAGCCGAAATCGTAGGGTATCCCGACGAAGAAATGGTTCAACAACTCGAACAACAAGAACAGGTACCTGGATGGCTAGAACGGATTATCGGAACTATCAATACTATGCCGCCTATCCCCATGATCCCCAGTGCTACTCTACGCGAGGGGTATCTCTATGATGAACATATCGCAATGCTGATGGTCCAAGAAGGACTTAATCGTACCGAGGCCCAAGAGCAGATAATAGAGCAGAGCCGGCGCGCTGACGCATGTGAGGACTATGCAAAATTGGTGGAGAAGGTTATTCTGGAATATGCTCGCAAAGATAACGTTATCATTGTAGGGCGCGGGGGACAGGTCATCTTAAAAAATATGCCCAACACACTGCACATCCAAGTCGTTGCCCCTGTAGAACTACGCACACTATGGCTAATGGAACGCCTGGGAACAACCCAAAAGGAAACCGAACAGCAAATACAACAAAGTGACAAGCAACGCGCCCGTTATATGAAACACTATCACGATGTTAATTGGTTAGACACCAAGCATTACCATATAGTCATCAATACCGGTAAGACTTCTACCAAGTTGGCGACCGATATTATTTGTGAAGCTACTGCCGGGATACAAAAAGGCACGGGACTTTAAGGTCCCGTGCCTTTTGTTTGTCCCTACAAAAGACCAACCTGACTATAATCTGCCAGAGTTAGCTTCAAAGCCTTGGGCCGGATAGGTGAGCGACGTAAGACAACATGTCGCCCAATCAGGCTATCCTGCACCCGTGACGGTAAAGAATCAATAACGCTATGTTCCAAGACAATCGAATGCTCAATCTCACTATCCTGGATGACACAATTATGGTAAACGGATGTGAACGGCCCCACATAAGAGTTCACTAACCGGGTGTTTTCGCCGATGATAGCCGGGCCGCGAACCACACTATTGATAATCTCGGCCCCTTTCTCCACAGTTACGCGGCAATCAACCTCAGAATCACGGTCTACATATCCCTCAACATATGGCACAATCTCTTCCAAAACGCGACTGTTAGCATCCAACATATCGCCCGGACGACCCGTATCAATCCACCAACCACGATGGACATAGGGATAGACCTCATAGCCATTCTCCACCAACCATTGGATAGCGTCGGTAATCTCTAACTCACCACGCCAGGAAGGCTTGATGGCGTGAACGGCTTCAAAGATATGTTGATCGAACATATAAATCCCAACCAACGCCAAATTTGAAGGGGGGACTTTGGGCTTCTCAACCAGGTGTACAATACGCCCCCTATCATCCAACTCGGCCACCCCATATTGTTGCGGTTGGCTGACCTCGGTGAGTACAATTTGAGAGTTCCACTCCGAGGAAGCAAACTGCTTGATTAAAGGTGAAATTCCACCTTGAATCACATTATCGCCCAAGAACATCACAAAACGATCATCCCCCAGAAAATCCTCACTGATCTTAACTGCATGAGCTAACCCTAAAGGCGCTTCCTGGTGAATATAGGTGATGTTGACGCCCCAACGGCTACCGTTTTGTACGGCGGCCTTAATCTCATCTGCCGTATCCCCCACTACAACACCAATTTCTGTAATATCAGCGTCCCGGATGGCCTCAATAACCCGGAAGAGAACCGGCTTATTGGCGACGGGGATCAACTGCTTGGCACTGGTAAATGTTAGCGGGTAAAGACGTGTCCCCTTACCACCACTAAGAACTAACCCTTTCATATAACCTCCCTAAGAAATAAAGTGTAACCATTTAGCCGCTCTAATAAGCCGTCCACAATCCGCCATCCGGCGCATCGGTCAAAATTGCGCCGAGTAACCGTATATGTGCTCTCTCCAATATCTGTTTAGCATGCTCTAAGTGGTCACGGCGGGTATGTCCAGAACGAACGACCAATAATAGCCCATCAGTTTTGGCCGCCAGCACCGCCGCATCGACAGATACGGTGACCGGTGGCACATCGAAAATCACAAGATCGGCGCAGCCTTTCAGTATTTCTAAGAAGTGGTCCATTTTCTGTGAAGCGAGAATATCGGCAGGATTGGGGGGTAACACACCACTGGGCAAAATCCGTAACCCCTCAACCGCCGTCTCAATCAAAGCCGTTGCGTACTCACGCTCTTGACCAATTAAAGCATTACTCAATCCCGGCTCCTGGGAGACACCAAAGAAGTTATGTAAACTAGGACGCCGTAAATCAGCATCGACAAGAACTACTTGTTTCCCAGATTGGGCAACAGCGACCGCCAGATTCGCAGCAACCTGAGATTTAGTCTGATCCACCGCCGGAGATGCCACCACCAACGTCTCCAAAGAATTGTCGAGGTTGGCGAAGTTCAGGTTAAACCTTAATGCTCGATATGCCTCCGCCACCGCCGAGGTGGGTTGTACCACTGTAACTAAATTAATCTTACCGTCCATCAAACCTCCTTAAGGATGATGATTATTAAATAACTGCTGCAAAATTAAACTGAAAGCAAGTTTACAAAACACCTTACACTTAGAAATCATTGAGCCTTCAGCCTTAATCCTGCGTAGAGGACAGCGGGGGAATAACCCCCACAACGGTAATATTCATCTCACGTTCTATTTCCTGGGGCACGCGGACAATGCCCAACTCCAACCACTCCAACACAAGAACGATAATCGCCCCAATAACCACCCCAAAAACACCCCCCGCGGCCGTATTAATCATAGTCTTAGGCCGTAATAGACGGTACTGTGGCTCCTCCAAAATTTTAGCATTGACCCGGTCTTCTTTGTTCTGCAGTTGGTTCTCGCTATCGCGCCACTGGAGAAATAACACGCCCCACTGCTTGGCGATACGGTTAGCCTGCTCGCCATCATAATCATCCACGTCGATTTGAATGACCAGTCGAGAATCATCTGAGGCTATCGTGACATCGCTTTTCAAATCCTCCGAGGTCCGCATTAAGCCCAGAGAATCAATAACCTGCTGCGCTACATCGGTCGTCCACATCACAGAAACATAAGAACGCAGCAACAACTTTACAGATTGTGTAAGCCCTAGGTCCGAACGGGCCGGCAAAATCTGCACGTATAATGTAGAACGGTAAACCGGTGTCTGTAACTTACTAAAGCCAAAAGCACTGAAGGCCGTTACAATTGCGGCCAAAATAATAATCCAGCCGCGCCGTTGTAAGACTCGAACATAGTCCTGAAGTTTCACAGAACCCTCCCCCACAAAAAATATAGGCGCTGGCCGATACACCAAAGTATGGGCCAGCACCGTTGTAAATACAGTTTAGTGCCCGCGCA
>JAFGKB010000220.1 GCA_016928755.1 Anaerolineae bacterium
GAGAATTTTTGCAACCGTTGTCTTACACTACTGATAACTCTGGATAGATCCATAGCCACAGCCCGGTTATATAGTTGCTGAGCAAAGAACGCCGGTAGCTTGGCCCGATCCCAATCCCGTAATACGTGGGCTTCACGTTGCAAGACCCGTAATAATGCACGCAACGCAATCTCAACATTGACCGTCGCTACCTGTTCTGGAGCACCTTGAGCCATCAGAGGCTGTGTGACCGTGGTTTGTATAATAGCCGGTAAATCTCGCGGTAGAAGCGAGAGGGCTGTTACCAGGTCCTCCTGGACGGCATCAACACCCCGGCGAGCACAGTGCTCCTCTAAAACGCCAATATCCTCATAGGCCCCCAATAAGCTACCGGCCAATTGCAAACATAGATCAGAGACCTCGGAGGCAGGAGTCTGCTGGATAGCAAACTCCCGCACTAGCGGATGCAGCCGTATCTGCCCTTGCTGTAAAGGCTCAATCAACGCCGCATCATGCAACTCCTGTAAGGCAACCTCTAACGGGGAACCAAAGAAACCTTTCCCTTCGCCCTCTAATCCAGCTAATAGCCCAAGCCGGGCGGTGGGAATTTGAGTCGCATCGGGCAATTGCCCGGCGATACGCAGCAATAAACGGGCATCCTCACTGGCCAATACTTCCCACTGGCTGCTTATGGCGACAGCGACAGCCGCCTCATGGCGGGTAGGTAAATCCTCAGCGCTGACTCTTACCCGTGGGTCATCCAAAACCGGCAGCGCACCACGCTCCAATAATTCCTCACGGTAGACACCTAAAGGTGAACCGGGCCAACGTCCAAGATGCGCACCGGCTATCTCTAAAGCTAGGGGTAAATAACCAAGTATCGCGCAGATATCCTTTGCCGTCTCATGTTCAGGATGCTCAATATCTAAAACATCATGGCGTTCTGGATGGCGCAATAATAACCGCATCGCGGCATCCTCTGGCAATACCGTAACTTCTATCGGTATAAAACGTCCCACATCCCGGCGACGGGTTGTAAACAATACCCGACATGGTAACGCTGCCGGCACTAAATCAGCACTAACAGGACGGTTGAGAGCCGTCACATCCAAGAGATTATCAATAACTAACAGCGCATCAGAATGGTTCTGTAAGTATTGGGAAACAGCATTTACCTGCTGCTCCAAGGGACGCACCGCCACAGAAGGGTCCAACCGGCGGCCTAGCCGGGCAAAACCTTGGGCCAAGGACTCCGTCGCATTAATCCAAAAAACACCGCCAGGATAAAGCTCACGGTAACGGTAAACATACTCCACCGCCAATTGGGTCTTACCGATCCCCCCCATACCAATAATGCCCGCCGGGAGAATCCCCACCGGCCCCTCACGCATCAACGCGGAATGGAGACGGGCCAAGTCTCTCTCCCGCCCTACAAAATCCAGGTTGCGAACAAAGGGCACTATAAAATAATAATCAAAAGAATGTGTCCGATCCGGAATTGGAGATGATAACAATTTTAATCCGGCTAAGTCAGCGAGCACCTGACCTAGCTTATAAAAGGCCTTGGCCATATCTTCAGCACTGGCCAACTGACTTTCCCGGACGGCGACAATCTCTTTATATGCATACTTAGGTATATAGGGAATATTCAAATCCCAAAACTGCTCTACCGTCAACCCGCCCATCCACGGAGAAAATGGCGTAAATGCCTCTATAAAATCCTGCTGAAAAGCATCCAATAACTCACTTTCTGCCCTCTCAATACGCGCGGGAACAATCAATAGATTAAACGCATGTTTACGCAACTCTTGCACAGAGGCCGCCGTTAGATTTGAAGCCATCTTGCTCAAGCCATCTAAGTTCTGCTGATTAGGGGCGCAGAACATGACCACGGTATCCGCCAATTGGTAGGTACAGACCCCACCCATTTCAGTAACACCGGTACGGCTGTCTATCAAGATTACATCGGCCATGTTCTTGAATTGGTCCCGCAACCAGTTAAAATAGAGTTCCCCACCCCACGTCTCATAGAACTCTTTCCAACTGAAGTTCAATACGGCTTGAGCATATTGCGCGAAATAACCCTCAGAACGTCTCCCGGCAGTCATCAGTAATAACTTCCCCGGCCCAGGATCAGCAGCATAAATATCAACCAGGTATTGGATAGGGCTAGGCAATTCCAAAGTCTGGGACCTATCCAGTTCCTTGGCCATTGCATTTTGATAATCCACCAACATATCAATCAAGCCCGGCTTATCCAGCACATCTTGGAGATCAAGATCAGGGAAATACCGTTCTAATCCTGGCGCCTCCAAATCCCAATCCACCATCAAAACTTTCAAACCCGCTCGATAGAAAAACTCTGCGACATTAGCCAGGGCCATAGTACGGCCCACACCACCTTTATAAGAATAGAAGGCATAAATCATTAAAAATCCCCCTGGCCAAAGAAATACCGGTTAATGTTCTGGTATTGTTGTCCACTACCTTGCATTTGACGCAAAAGCTCTAAGTTAGCCTGTGCCGGTCTGCGTTTCTCAAGATTAGCAGCCGTATCCGGCAGAACAGCAAACAACCAACGTTGCAAAGAACGCAAATTACCCTCTTTTATTTCGCACAATCTATCAAATTCACCTGCAAAACGTGTAAAAACGGTCTCCATTTCAGAATCAATAACACTCTCGATAAGTTTATTAAGAGGCCACTTACTGGTATCAGTAGGTGAAATGACAAGAATAGCGACTTGACGGTTAGCCCCAATATCTGAACGTGCCACACTACGACTGACAGCAGGATGAAACATTGAAATCGAGTCCAAGATTAACACACCACCGGATTGGCGCAAACGTAGCAAAGCAGAGCTGCGCTGTGAACGCTCTGTAGAGAAAAACTCATCCGTCAAAAAATAGGGTTTAAGGGGCAACATATCCGGGGAAATCCGGTAATGCTGGTTAATATGTTCCAACATCTTGTTGATAACAACCTTCATAGATAAGGGTTGATTGAACAACGGAACCCAGTCATCACGCGCGGCGACATAATGAGACTGCAACGCGGAAAAATCACCAACCTCTTCTAGGTTATGACGGAACTCCCGGAACCGGAGCAGACTCGAAGGCGCGACATCTGGAGTGCGAAAAACACTCTCATCAAATAACACACTGGCTTCAGCCTGATTCATAGCCGCGACAACAAAGGGAATTACCAACTGCTCATGACCCGTTAAAGAAGCACCTGGACCAAGCTCATGTTCCACACGTAAATACAAATCATCCAACTGATTGCGCAAACTATCCCTAGGATGCCTGCGTTCGCGTAACATAGCCAGGAAAAGTGGCAAAACTGGCTGCGCCCCGGAAGAAGCAGCTAAGAGACATTCTATAGTCTGTGTTACTTGATCCTCTTTATTATTACACCGGGGCAACCGGTCCCGGCAAAAAACTAGCTCAGAAGTAACAAAGATAGCTCGCAGCGATTCGTAGCTATCGAACTCGGCACACTTGAGCAAGACCTCGTAGCAGTATGCGTATAGCTCCGTTGACAGAGCCATGATTAATTAATCCCCTCCATACTTGATTTATGAAATCTCCTTCAAGCGTGTCTCAATATCCAACTTGACCTCGTCAATAGATTTCTTTAAGTAGGCTTCTTGTTGCTCCAACCGACGCAGCGATTCTTCTGTGGTTTCTAATTGATCGACATAGCGATTACGGAGCACACCCTCTTTCCCTGTCGATTTCAGTTCCCCCATATTACCTTGGATCTGCTTTTGCGCCTGGTAAATCTTCTGCCGTTCGGCCTCTAACTGCACAAGTTGTTTCTCATAATTCCCTATCGCATCATAGAGCATCAGTAATTTAATGATTAAATCATGTTGTCGCCGGTCCATTAAACCGGTCTTTAAATATCGTTGTAGGGAGCTATGCGATTGTTTGTGTAATTCTTCACGCCGGCTAGTCATACGGCGGGCTTCCACCTTAAATAGCACCTCACCATATGCCGGGACCGTCTGTTCAAAACGCATATAATTTGCCGTAATCTCCTGCGGTTCAAGCGTATCAAACAGCTCATAATCGGCAGAGCGAGGGTGTTCCAATAATACAGTTAACGGCTTGCCGGTACTATTATCAAGCTGGTACTCATGCCATATAATGTGCCATTCCTCAAAATGTAAATAGGCTTGTCGCAGTCGCAAACTATGGACTTCGCGCCGGGAACCGGTAGACTCTTTGACTTTAACGCCCAACTCCACAGCATAAGGAACCACTATCTCCCCACCGGTTGCGGTAAACGGCAGCACAGCCTCACCGACATACTCCCCCACATCTATAACCGTTACCGGGCCACGTTCAAGCGTCATCCCGGTCTCATTTTTCATCCTCAAGGTGGCTACCGGATGACTGGGCATCTTCTTGGCATTATAGAGAAGTTCTTTCTGAACCGTTAAGGTTTTTGAGACAATAGGAACCATAGCCGACTGTCCCCGGCCAACAGTTACCGGAGTCTGGATAGCATATTGGAAAAGCTCTCCCAGTTCCTTGCCCGTTGTCTCAACAGCAACCGCCTGGGCTATATTCTCAGCATCAAGAGCCTTTCTCTGGGGAACCGGTGGCGGTGAAGCGAAGTCCATACCCATGCCCATCATAGCCCCGCCGCGAGCAACTGCCCCACTAGAGGCTTGCAATTTTTGGGCCTCAAACTCCACCGGGGCAGCCGCTACACGCTGCTCTTCCTCTACAACTGGACGCTCTGGGGTAAACGGCGTATACAAATCATAGACGAAAGATATAGGCATGCCGGCTACAAGGGCCAACGAAATATCCTTTAAATCTTCGTCCAGTTGATTATCGAAAATTCCCCACCCCAAGAGGAGAGCTTTAGCTTGCTTAGCTTCATCAGGAGTCGATACCACCAACCGGTAACTCACACGCCAGGTTGGCGCCGGTGCGATATAGCTCACCATCAACTCATGCTCGCCAGGAGTAAGCCGAATAGTTACACGGCGATAATCCTCTTGATTTAATGATAGGTCAAGGAAGTAACGGAGGTCAGCCGCTGCCTGCCCATCTAAAATCTCAACCCCTTCGACATCGGCCAGAGTTACTACCTCCACAGCCGGACTGTCATTAAGCAACAGTGATACCAGTGAGTTCTGCAATGACAATTCCCCTGCGGCTTCATCCAGACCGACTAAGGTACCTTCTAAATTCTCTGTATTAATAAGCAACAGCCGCACTTGGCGACCTTGCAAACTTACTAACAGGTCTTGCAAACTCCGGCGGTTATCCAGTCGTATCGAGCAACCTTCCAATTGAGACTCACGGTCTTTAGGAGTAGCATAATCAATCCCTAATACTTTCCCGCCACCGGCATCAATAACCGTCAGGCTCTTTAGAATATCATTCATTTCCTCCACCCGGAAAGATAGCACTACTTTTTCTCCCACCATCTTTTCCTGGCGTTCAAAAAAGCCAACACCATGCTTATATAGAGTCATATGCTTAATCGGTAAATTCACCATATCCGGCCTCCTTTCCGGTGCAGAGCACCCCTAAAAACTCAGCGCTAACGGCTTAAATCTAAAACTCAATCGCGGTGCTGGCGACGGTGTTTCAACATAAAGAAAATGATTACCGGCCATAACCAGGCCAAATCAGCTTCCAAAGGGAAAAGCGTGGGTTCCATAGTCGGCTCAAAACGGATAATATAGACCCGCTCCTTGTTCGCCAGAATATCACCAGGACCAGGGATAATGTCCAGGGACTTAAAATACCAATCTAGCATTACCGGGTTACGCTCCGCCATAACATCTACAATGGCCAGAAGTTCCTCATCATCCGTAACACGGCTGGCCGCCATCTGTTCTGCTCCCTGCCAGGTCTGGACAGTCACATAGGGGTCTTCAGCAATATTCTTATACCAGTCGGCTTGAGGTCCAAATGCACAGGCAACATAAATCTTGCCATCCATTGTGAAATACTCCGCCACCGTCCGTCGGGCCAGACCTGTCTTACGGCCCTTGGTTGTAATCACGGTGAAGATATGCCCCATCATTGGCCCCAGCCCCATACGCCAAAGTACTAAAGGGATTTTAAATAAAGCCTTACGCCAATCTTCCCGTGGATAAGAATGCATCAGTTCCTTGCCAAAACTATCAAATGCAGACATCAGCTAACCTCCTAAAAAAATAATATATTAAACCCATCCAACAAAAACAGCTAGACCTTTAGCCGACGACGAAGTAAGAGCGCTAAGCTCAGAAAACCGGCAAAAGCTCCCAAAACTACCCCTGGATTCTCCCAAGACCAGAGCAAGCCACGCAAGGCCAACCGCCACCGCTCCACCTGCCGGGTTTCGGCTAACGGCAAAGGGGGTAACTCATCCCAGTCCAAGGTATGCAAATGCTTGAGAAAACCTTGTTTTACACAGCCTTCCAAACTAAAGATATGGATATCATCAGACCAACGATAAGCCAAACGCAAATCACGGGACAATTCTCCCCATTTCAAAGCCGGGATTTGGTCAAACCCACCCACAGACACCCCGCCGCCGGTACTGCCCACAGCAATCGACTGCGCTTCAGGCGCATAGCTCCACAAGACCCCATGTCCCAAAGGCCGCAAGAAACTGCTGTATAACATCAACACATCCCGGTCGGCGTTAATATCCACCAAACCCAAAAAACGCAGGAAGAAATTTGAACGTACAGCCCGCGCATCAAGGATGAATGGGAAATAATAAGCATCCACTCTATAACCATCACTGCGCATCCGAGCTACCAGGGATTGATAACCATGTTGAGCAAGATATAGACGCCGGCTATCCGCTATCATACGCAAAACACGGGGGACGAAATTCAGCGGCCCTTCTGCAACAGCAGCGGTATTACGTATATCAGGTTCTATATCCAATCCAACACCCTGCCATTGGAGATTGTTGACCTGGGTCCATTTCTGGAATTCATTATAACGATGTACGGCATGTTCAATATTTCCTGCATTAAACCAATACCCTAGCTCATCAGGAAGCAAAAGCCAAGCCACTAATGGAATCTGGGCGGCATTAAGAGCGCGTATTACCGCCGCTCGTTGCGGGCTTAAATCCTTAATCCCCACACTGATTGTAGCATCTAAAGCCTTTAACTCCTCTATCAAGGAATCCTTGGCAAAAAGATTTTGCAAAGGCCCGGAATCTAGTTCGCATAAGAACGTTAACCTTGGTTTTCCGCGTGACATCATAACTCCTTCATTCTTTAAACCCCGGCCTTAAGGTCCAAGACCTCGAAAGCCAAATCGGGTTCACTATGCCCTTTGACCTGGATATAGCCTAATTCCCTACTCACTACATAATCCTGCACAAGATTATAGGCCGTGGTGTTTAGCAAAACTTGATTAGCTTTTGCGAATCCCTGAAACCGGAAGGCGAGATTAACACTATCACCAATAGCCGTATAATTCTGTAACCGAGTAGAGCCAATATTCCCCACAACACCAGGACCGGTAACAATCCCAATACCAAAACTAAGCCGCCGGTTTTCAGGCATATGACAATGCATCTCGGTAATTGATTTTTGCATAGCTAAAGCAGCCCGCACAGCTCGCAAGGCATGGTTAGTCTGTGGTAACGGGGCATTAAAGATCGCCATAACAGCATCGCCCATAAACTTATCCAAAGTTCCATCCTCGCTAAGTACCGCCTCCGCCGCGACATTCAAATGCCGGTTAAGAACTTCTACTAATACTTCAGGTTCAAAATTCTCACTAAACGAAGTAAAACCCCGTATATCAGCAAATAAAATAGTAAGATTCTGCCGCACACCACCTAATCGGACACTGGTAGGATCAGACAATAACTGCTCCACTACCCGTGGAGCCACATAGCGTTCAAAAGTGCCGCGCACCTGCCGCACCTGCTCTTCCAACTTCCTACGTTCTGTCAAGTCATCCACAACGATAGCGATCCCGGTTGTGTTCTTATGGTTATCTTTTAATGGACTAAGATGAAGTTGCAGGGCGACTAACCCACGCTTAGGCAGAACAGGGTTCAACTCATAGCCGACCACAGAAGTATCACTCTCCTTAACCTTTTTAACCAACCCCTCTATCTGCGCCCCTAACTCCGGCAAAGCATCTCGGTAATTAAGTCCCATTGTATCATTAGCCTTCACCCCCAGAATCTCCTCCGCAGCCCGATTCAGAATTGTCACCAGGTCCTCGATATCTGTGGTAATAACCCCGCTGGCAATACTGGCGAAGATATTATCCATATAGTTCTTCATCTCCGCGATTGCGTCACGCTGACTCTTCACATCGGCAAACAGACGCGCATTTTGCACCGCTACCGCCGCCTGCCCGGCCAAAGCTACTAATAACTTCTCATCATCCGCAGTAAAGATGTCTTCCCCAGGCAGCCGGGCCAACAAAACAAATCCTAGCACCTGTCTTTCGCGGGCCTTCAGAGGAGCACCCAGTATTGAATCAACCTTGGCTGCTGAAGTTGTGTCTAATTGATCAGCCGTTAAGATAAAAGGGTCAGCAATGCCAAATGAAGACGCTAGGAAAGAAGCTATATTTTCCGTCACCCATTTTTGTAAAGCAAAATCGCCCGAACCGGATTGCAAGCTCAATAGGTTATCCTTATCAAGAAGTAAGACAACACCTACATCCGCGCGGATAATACGGGAAGCTTCAGCCAAGACTAAATCAGGGATCTCATCGGGATCAAGAGAAGCACTAATAGTATCCCCAATACTATACAGCAGATTAATCTCCCGGTAACGCTCTAAGGTTTCCTCTGCCA
>JAFGKB010000221.1 GCA_016928755.1 Anaerolineae bacterium
ATTACCGCCAGGGATGTTTGCACTGGTTTATTTGCTGGTGCTTGGCGTTATTATGTTTACCTATGTGAATTATGCCCCTGAACCTACCAGTCTGATGGTAAAATTGGTAGGTATATCCTTGGTTACTTTGTTAATTGTATTTGGGACCGTCTCCGACTATGTATTACGAGCACGACAACGCACTTACCTGGAACTACGCCAAGCAGAGTTGGCCCATTTACAAACACTGATTACTACAGACAATTTTACAGACATACCTGCGGATATAGTATATGTGGCGGCGCGGCCAGTTGCCGGACTTTTCGCAAATGTATATCAGATGCGTTTTGCCCGTGGTAACGCTCCCACTGCTGCACAGTTAATGGCTCATGATGCACTGCTCCGGGAGGGATTGGGGCAAGGGCACTTTCCAACACTTATAGCTGTATTGCACGAAAACCCGTGGCTTGAGACAACCACGGTGGCTATCCTTGCCGGCAATCCGGAAGCAATTGACCAATTCCTAATCCCTACCGCTGTTCCCTTATATCGTAATAGTTCTGCCCCGCCGGTAGAGCATCTTATGCGGTATACTCTTATCCAAGATGAGACGCGCTATGAGGTGGGGTATCGTTACCAAGACTATCGTGCCGCGTTGCATCAAGAAGCCTTGCCATTCCTGGCAATTCAGCTCGCTACCACATTGTTAATTATCACTGTTTTTCCACGTTTCTTCCGCATTGGATTAGTTATGCCCTTAGCAAAATTGCTAGAAGGTGTGGAACGTGTGGACCACGGCGATTTACAGAGCAATATACCCGTGTTAATGGAGGACGAGATTGGAAGATTGACTCACGGCTTTAACCAGATGGTGACTTCATTATATACTTCTGAACAAACTTTACGCACTCTTAACCTGGCCCTGGAAAAGCGTGTGGCGGATCGTACTCGTGACCTCGCTATGCTTTACGAAGTCGCGGCCCTTATTAACCAGCACTACGCCCTTGATGAGTTGCTGACTACTGCACTGCACCGGGTCATTTCCGGTCTGAAGGCTGCTGCGGGCGTGATCTTCTTAGCCGATACAGAGAGCGAGTCACTGCGTTTGTCCAGCGTATATGGTATTACTCCGTCTCTTTTGTCTGCACTTAGCTCACTGCCTATGTGGCCTCAAGACCGCAAATCAGATCGTGCGTTGCTGATTCACGACTTGACCGTCGATCCCCGGATATCAACTCTTTTTAAACCGGAGAATGCTAGTAAAAGTCCCTTCCCCTATCATACCTTGGTCAGCCTTCCCATCCCCGGACAAGAAGACATCCTTGGTGTTTTAGTCCTCTTTGCTCATACACCTTTCTTTTTTAATGTGGAAGACTTAGAGGTCTTAAACTCCATCGCCGGCCAGTTAGGAATTGCGCTTGAAAATACCCGCTTGCGCGAGTGTGCTGCCGCGTCAGTTGTCTTGGAAGAGCGGCAGCGTTTGGCCCGTGACTTACATGATTCGGTAACCCAGGTTCTCTACTCACAGAAACTCTTTGCCGATGCAGCCTCTAAATCCTTATCTGGTGGCCAGAGCGAGCATACACTTCATTATTTAGAGCGGCTTGGCCAGTCGGCTGATTATGCGCTACGGGAGATGCGTTTGATGATTTATCGCCTGCGCCCGTCTTTACTGGCCAGTGCCGGCCTGTGCAATGCCTTGCAACGCAGGTTAGAGTTGGTCGAGCAACGGGCTGGAATCTGTACGCATTTTGCCTGTGCTATAGATGTTGAGCTTCCGGTGGAAATCGAACAAACATTATATTACATTGCTGAAGAGGCGTTGAATAATGCTTTAAAACATGCCGCTGCCACCGAATCTCATATTGAGGTCGTGTGTGAGGATGCATATATCACTTTGTCTGTTGTGGATAATGGTAGGGGATTTGATAGGACATCTGTCTCTGCTGGAATGGGATTACAAAACATGTGTGAGCGTGCGGAGAAGGTCTCCGGCAAATGTGTTATTAAATCAAAACCAGGAGCGGGAACTCGTGTTGTAGTTAGTATCCCCTTACAATCATATTTTGAGGAGACTGCCTGATGGAGGCTAAAATTCGTATCTTAATTGTTGATGATCACCCGTTAGTCCGGGAAGGCTTGCAAGCCGTGCTCGCGTTAGAACCGGATATGGAGGTTATTGGGCAGGCCGCCGACGGTCTTACTGCTGTGCGTTTGGTTTCACAATTGCACCCGGACGTTGTTTTAATGGATCTGCTAATGCCGGAGATGAGTGGCGGTAAGGCCATCTCCGCTATCCTTGCCCGGCAAAATCCCCCGCGTGTTTTGGTACTCACCAGTGTCGAGGACCTTGATACGCTAGGGGCGACCATCAAAGCTGGTGCATCTGGTTATGTATCTAAAAATGCGCCTTCAACGGAGTTGCTTAATGCCATCCGTACCGTCTACCGGGGTAGTATTGTGCTGCCGGCCTCTCTCGCAACGGTGCTACTGCGTGATACGTCAGCCGCAATATCTCCACCGAATATAGAAGAATTACTGACCGAACGGGAACTTGAAGTTTTGAAGCTTGTGGCGCAAGGATTTGATAACAACGACATTGCTAACCAGCTTGTTATCAGTTCCCGTACTGTCAGCGTCCATGTGAGCCGTATCCTTGCTAAATTGGGGCTAGAGAATCGTACCCAGGCCGCGCTCTATGCTCTGCGTACCGGCTTCGTAACCCTAAAATAGGTACTATGATAGCGCTGAGGAGTTTTTAAGTTTTGCTCTGTAGATCCTATATGGCAATAACTAAGGAAATCCTTATTCCCATTAAGGAAACTCTTAGATAGAAATAAGTTAAAAACCAATGACAACGGCCTTTATCTGTAATAACCTAATACAGACGGAGGTCGTTGTTTTTTGTTAGCCTTAATTCTGACACCCATTGGAAATCCACGTCCCGGATTATGTCTCTTTCTCCGCTCCCTTCCCGGCCTGGAACTCCTCGACGGGGCAGATTTGCTTGGGGCGGAATTGCTTATCTTTGATGCGTATATGCCGGGATATAGCAATTGGTCCCAGTTGTGTCAGGCTAAGGCCCGGCTGTCCGCGAAATGGTGCATCGCTATTGTTAGTGAGCCGCAACAAATAACATATGCATATGCTGCCGGTGCGGACCACGTGTTATTAGTGGGGTTTTCAGCAGCCGAATTTCTCCTGCTCCTGCAAAATTTATAAATTGCGGAGAGTGTCTTAAGTGATTTAAGGAGGTCTAACAGCTACGAAACTTTTTAATATACACATCTAATATTTTTTATCAAAGCTTCATTTCTTATGGGGAGGATATTTATGAAACGCAGAAATAGTAAAGTATATCGTTGGTGGCTGTTCCTCGCGGCCCTGACACTGGTGGTAATGGGGTTACCTTTATGGCTATCACCAGCAGCGGCCTCGAATACAATAACAATACTGGAGGAACATTTTGACGCCCCTCAAGTGCCGGCCGGTTGGTCGGTGAATAATCTACTGGCCGGCATTGGTTGGCGTTTTGATGACCCCGGTTCCCGGGGAAATAATACCGGGGGGAATGGTGGTTTTGCTATTGCCGATAGCGACCATGCCGGTTTTGTCCAGATGGACACCAGTCTTGAAACCCCGTCTATGGACCTTTCCTCTTACGCGCAGGTGTCACTGGAGTTCAAAACCTATTATTACCCTTATATGAACGATTACGTTACCGTGGATGTAAGCAATGATAACGGAATTACATGGACGGAGTTGTGGAAGCAGACGTCTACCGCATTTGAGGGTACGGTTAATTTGAATCTCACGGCGCAAGCCGCAGGCAAGGCCAATATTAAAATACGCTTCCACTACGGTAACGCTTACTACGCTTATTATTGGAAAATCGACGCTGTAAAGGTGTCCGGTGAGACAGCTCCCGTACCTACACCTATCCCGCCCACTCCGACACCCAGTGCCCCCGTCGCCCCCTCAGCCCTGGCCCAATC
>JAFGKB010000034.1 GCA_016928755.1 Anaerolineae bacterium
ATGCCACAGCCCGCAATTTCATCGGGGCGGCAACCGGCCTCTTGGATCGCTGTCATAATCGCCTCGGCAACGCCCCTAGATAGCACGTTCGGGTCTTGTTCAACTCTGTCCGGCTGCGGGTAAAGCCGGGGGAGTGGCCGGTATCCGTAGCCGCGCACATCACCGGCATCATCAATAATAATGGCGCGGCTACCACTGGTACCTTGATCTATTCCTAAAAGATAGGGTTGGTTTGTTGACATCTTCGAGGCGGTCTCCTTATTTCAAATTTAGGACTATTATAAAGCAGCTTGGTTATTTTGTAGCCCCCAGGGTTAACCCCTCAATAAAATAGCGTTGCAAGAAGATGAAGAGTAATACGGTGGGAATTGTGGCGATTAAGGCCCCGGCGACAATCACCGTCCAATCCATAACATACTGGCCTTGTAGCGTTGCTAATCCGGCTGTTACCGGCTTGAGCGCGTCTGTACGCAGCAGTACAATTGACCACAGATAGTCATTGAAAATCCAGGTGAACTCCAGCGTCGCCAGTGCGGCTATGGCCGGTAATGTAAGGGGCATCATAATTTGCCACCAGATACGGAACTCTTTGCAGCCATCAATCCGCGCCGCTTCGAGGATTTCCCCAGGCACTGTGCGCATATAGTTGCGCAGCAGGAAAGTGCAGAAACCAAGCTGGAACGCGGTATGGAAGATAATCAAGCCCAGTTGCTTATCGTAAAGTCCTAGTGCATCAGTGAGCCGGAAGACCGGCAACATTAGGACCTGGAAGGGTAACATCGTCCCGCCGACGTACAGGAAGAATAGCAAACGGTTGCCCCTAAATTGGAAGCGGGCCAGGGCGTAAGCTGAAAGTGACGACAGCAATAGTGTGCCTAGCAATGCCGGGATTGTGATATAAAAACTGTTGGGCAGATAGCGACTTAACCCGCCACGTTCCCAGGCTGTCCGGAAATTACCCAGGGTCCATTCGTGGGGGATAGCGATAAAGCCTTGTTCCAAAATATCATCGTTAGTACGTACGGAAGTGAGGAGGGCCGTCGCAAAGGGCAGAAGCCAAATCATCGTGATTAAGACCATCAAAAAGAACCCTAGACTTCTCCAGGGAGAGCTGAAAAATTTCTTGGTTGTATTATCCATGTTGGTTTCCTCCTAGTATTCCATCTCATCCTGCATAATGCGCCACAGGTAGATAAAGATAAAAACCGCACTGATCAAGAAGATGATGACCGAGATGGCGGCACTGTAACCCATCTTGTAGTTATTAAAGGCTTCGATGTACATAAAGTTGGCCAGTACACTGGATGAGTTGTAAGGGCCACCACGGGTCATAACCGAGACCAGGTCGAAAGCGCGCAGTGAGTCGATAATACTGATTACAATGACTATCACGGTGACCGGTGTGAGCAGCGGGAATATCACATTGCGGAAGGTCTGCCAGGAATTGCACCCATCGACTTTGGAGGCATCAATCAACTGTGGGTCTACACCTTGTAACCCGGCCAGATAGAGCACCATCACATATCCGGCCTGGCGCCAGATAGCGACCAAGATGATGGCCCACATTACCAGGTTCTCATCGCTCAACCAGCCTTTGGCCAGTGACCCCAGTCCGATACCGCGTAAGAAGGAGTTGATTAACCCACCGGCTGGATGGTACATCCAGGACCAGATAAGGCCACAGACTACCAGTGAGAGCACCAATGGAGAGTAGAAACTGGCTTTGAAGAATTTCGCACCGGGAATGGAATGGTTAAGCGCGATTGCCAAGCCCAGTCCTAGAGTTACCGGGATTGTAATAAAGCTCAAGATCCACTTGACGTTATTTTTCAGCGAGATAAAGAAAACCGGGTCACGGAATAACCGCTCATAGTTACGCAATCCAACAAAGGTGGGCGCTGATAATCCGTCCCACTTGGTCAGGCTCAGGTAGAAAGTGTAAATCATCGGGCCTATGACCCAAATAAGATATAGGATAAGTGGGACAATTAAGAACAGATACGGCGTTATATTCTTAACTCTATTATTCTTCATAGCTTAAGTCCTCTTTTATAAATATGGGGTAATTATTAATTGATCGGGCTTGTGAAAAGGGGGAAATGGAATACTTGTGCGCTTTGGGCTATAAAAGATAGTTTCCTTGTGCGCCTGTAATTCCCCATCCTTGGGGGCGTTGAAAAACAAAACTATCTCTACCCTTTAGACTACTTGGGGGCACGGAATCCCGTGCCCCCAAGTAGTGTGATTGTTTAGGTTTATTCCTCGACGAAAATTTCTTCGCGGGTCAATTCCAGACGACTGAGAATGTCAGCGACTTTGTCGGTGTTGGCCCAGAATTCCATAAAGCCATTCATCCCCTCATCTGCCATCTCAGGAGTAGTATCGCGGTCATAGAACTGGGCGACAAAATCAGCACCCTGGATGAGTTCCAGACCCTTCTGCTGCATCTCGGTGAAGCTGGAGGTGTCAACGTCCATATTGGTGGGCAGCCGGCCCAAGGTATCGGCCATATATTGTTGACCCTCAACCGAACCCAGATAGCCCAGGAACGCCTTGGCATCCTCAGGATGTTGAGAGTTGGCCGCGATGAAATACCCATCGGTGGGGGCATCCTCACCAACTGGCACACTAGGATCGATAATGGGGAAGCGGAAGAAGTCCAAATCGCCTTCTTTGTCATCGGGGTAGCTGTCGCGTAAGAAATCACCCATCAGGTACATCGCGGCCTCGCCATCAATAAGGAATTGCAGGGCCTCAGACCAGCTATAGGCGGCGGGGTCATCAATGAAGTAGCCATTGTCAATTAGGGGTGCCCAGTAGTCATTGAAGACGGCGGCTACCCGAGGATCATCGTACTTTTCCTTGCCCAACATCAGGTTAATGTGGAACTCCGGCCCGTTAACACGCATGTTCAGATAATCGAACCATGCGGCGGTGGTCCAGCGGTACTTAGTGCCGATAGCAATGGGGGTGACGCCGTTTTCCTGCAAGGTGTCACAGACGGCCAGGAACTCTTCCCAGGTTTCAGGTGGGGTTAGGCCGTACTGTTCAAAGATGTCTTTGCGATAGTAAACGGCCCACCAGTACCAGCTTGTGGGCAGGAAGTATTGCTTGTCATCGACAGAACTCATGGCCTTGAAGCCGGCAGGATAGCTGTCTACCCAACCTTCGCTCTCCCAGACATCACTGATGTCCATAATCAGGCCCTTATCAATAAAGAAGCGGGCACGATTACCGGCAAACCACGTCATAACATCGGGTGGGGTGGAGGCCGTCAGGTAAGCGCGGATGGCTTGCTTAAAATCCTCGTGGGCAACGGTACTGTGCTGGATGCTTATTTCTGGATTGGCATCTTCGAACATCTTGACCATTTCCGCATCCGCTTCGCGTGGAGCCGGGTCACTCATATAGGAGTTGTAAAGCACAACACGCCGGTCAACCAACTTCTCAACTTCAACCAATTTCTCAACTTCAACCGTCTTCTCAACCTCAACGATTTTCTCAACTTCAACCGTCTTTTCAACGGTGACAACTTCTGGCTCTGCGGGGGCACAGGACGCTAAAACTGTGCTTAAGATGGCTACCAAGGCCAACAATGCAAACAACTTCTTATTCATCTGTATATCCTCCTGATATTTAAATGGGTTTACAAAAAAACATTAAAATGGGACCTGTCATTCTTCTGTATTGCTAGGTATTCACCTCCATAAAAATAAATTTCCAAGCTTTTAGGTAAATAGTTACACTGAAAGCTTGTTATTCTCTAATGTATTAAGGATGAGCCTGGTATAGTGAAGTAGGGGCTTTAGATGCGGGGTGAACCGCAGGAACCGCGCCTAATTAACTCGGTCTTTATTGAAAGCTGTTCACGCGGGTAATTCGCATCTTTAACTGTGTCAATCAGTAATTGCGCTGCGTGCCGCCCTAATGACTCTAAGGGTTGGTGTAGAGTTGTTAAAGGTGGGCTAAGATATGAAGCCAGTGGAATATCGTCAAACCCAATCACTGAAATATCATTTGGCACAGCGTAACCGTTCTCATTAAGTGCCCGGATAGCACCAATAGCCATCCGGTCATTTTGTGAAAATATCGCAGTGAATACTTTTTTCTCTTTCAGCAGTGTCTTGACAGCTTGATATCCTGATAGCGCAGACCAATCTCCATGAACGGTTAATTCTGGGTTGCTTTCCTGCCCGGTATGTTTCAACGCCTGCTGGTAACCCTTTAGGCGGTCTTGGGTACATTGCTCGTTAGGAGGGCCGGTTAAAGTAGCGATGGTCTTGTGATTCAATTGCAGTAAATATTCGGTAGCCTGGTATCCACCATCGCGATTATCACATTGTACCGAAGAGACAGGTTCAGTATCCGGTGAATTTCCCTGATAGACCACCGGCATGCCTTGTTCAATTAAGGGGAGTAAGTGCCGGTAGCGCGCATCGGCGCGTGGATTTAGCATTAAGATGCCATCTACTCTGCGGTACACCATCTCCTTAAGCAGTGACTCCACATCATTCTCATCAGGGGCATTACCGGTGAGTATAAAATATCCCTGGCGTCGCGCCTCCATCTGTGCCCCTTCGATAATACGCGCGAAAGTATAATCCGTTAAGGTGGGGGCAATACATCCCAACATATGAGTTTGTCCCGTGACCATGCTTTTGGCTACTGCGCTGGGCCGGTATTCCAGCTCTTCAATAGCCGCTAATACGCGCTGCCGGGTATCTTCAGCAACATAGCCCTTTTCATTGAGGACACGGGATACCGTTTGTGTTGAAACACCCGCATGAGCCGCTACATCTTTGATCGTCACTCGTTTGCGCATTGCGCTTTTTTGTTGGGATACCATCGCAATTCTTTCACCCATCTGGGTTAGTGATGTTTTTAAATGTATGTTAACGTTAACATAGGGAATAAAAAAACTTGGATGGATGATGGGATAGAGGGTGAGACACCTTTGACGTGCTAATGAGTTTTTTGGTTACAATGTGTGAACGTTAACATATATAGTATAACCATAATTTATGGGTTTGTCAATACCCAATTTAGCATTTTCGTAAAAAGCAATGAACTTGCTCTTTCTATCCGATAGGGTATCATAAAGTCAGGTGTACATAATCGTTGGGTTAAAATTAAGGTCATCTGTATTTTGGGGTAATCTGCTACTTTTCAGATCCAGTTTTTAAAAGGAATGATTACTTAATGAATTTAGAGTGGTATCGCTTCCCGGCTACATTCGGACTGGAATTCTCATATGGCTTTCCCAGTATTATCCTCTTTGCTGTCTATCTAGCATTGACAGGGTGGTTCCTATGGAAGTACCGGGCTGAATTTTCCCGGTTAGGACGCCAACAATGGATGATATTCACACTAACCCTGGTTTTGTTAATTCCGGCTAATATGGTGTTAAGCCTTGCCCGTTCTTCCTTCATCTCTTCGGCTTCGACGGCCACCTTGTCATTTGCGTTCTTTATACCCCTTATCGCCACCTTGTTGGTGGCCGCTCTTGCTGCCTGGTTAGGGCCACTCCCCGGCATTGTCGCCGGTCTGGTATCCGGGATTATTTGGGCCGGTTTCTACCATATGCCTGTAAATGACCTATTTGCTTTTGTCGTGTGGGGCGGTATGATTGGCGCCTTGCTCCACCAATCTTTTAAAGATGGCCCTTTTGTCGCACTCCGTCATCCAATTTTCGCATTCCCCCTGGTTTCCTTATTGGCAGTCACTTTATTGTTACTGATCAATCGATTGGTAATATATTTGGCCTCTTTGCCCCAAGGTAATCTTGTCCTGATAGAAAATCTGCTCTCCCTGTTAAGTAATGAACTGTTGTTGTGGTTGATAATCGGTATAGCGCATGGCTTGTTGATAGAATTACTGTTTTTCGTCAACCCGCGCTTTAAACCAGCACAACG
>JAFGKB010000222.1 GCA_016928755.1 Anaerolineae bacterium
AGTTGTATGTTGGGTATACCGGCTTACTGTCTGCGATATAGCCGGAAATTGCGTCATAAATACGGTGTTGGAGATAAAAACCAACAAGGTATTTTGATCGTCTTTGGATATCCGGCGGTTAAATACCAAAAGGCTATTCAGCGACGCTTGGCGAAGGTGAACTTTTACTAATTGGGAGGAGCTAATGGGGGTAACTAAACACGGTGATTATTTGATTAAGATAACCCGTATGGGAGCTTTTAACTGTTATCTGGTACGGGAAGATGACGGTTTTACACTGGTGGATACCGGTATGTCGGGTAGTGAGCGTTCTATTCTTGCCGCCGCCAACGATGAGGGTTTGTCCATCGTGCGCATTACGATTACCCACGCACATACCGATCATATTGGATCCTTGGTTGCGCTTCACCAGGCGTTACCTGATGCCGAGATTTCTATCTCTGCCCGCGAGGCCCGCTTTATGTCCGGTGATTGTAGCTTGGATGAAGGAGAACCCCATACGGAACCGCGTAGTATGGCTAAATGCCCGGTGGAACCTACCCGTTTGTTGCAGCCGGGGGACTATGTCGGTTCCCTGGAAGTCATCCCGGTTCCCGGTCATACGCCGGGACATATTGCCTTCTTCGACCATCGTGATGGCACGTTGATCGTGGGTGATTCTATGCAGACCGCCGGCGGGGTGGCTGTCGCAGGTGCCTTCAAGTTGCTATTTCCCTTCCCGGCACTGGCGACCTGGGATAAAGCTCTCGCGTTGGAAAGTGCCAGGACTTTGCGGGCACTTAATCCCAAGCGATTGGCTCCCGGACACGGCCGAGTTTTGGAAAATCCTGTGGCGGCTATGGAGCAGGCGATAGCGGAAGCCAATCTGCGTTAGTAGGTGAGATGGTTTTAGAACCGTTAAATCTTTGTCCTCCTTGCAGTTATGGAGTATACTTAGCTTAAGATTTGTGTGAGGAGGCTGAAATGTTTACCAGGAAATTTTTAACCTTTGTAAGCATGCTAGGATTGCTTGTCTTGCTGATTTGCGGGTGCCAGGCGTCGCCCGCTGAACCGGTTACAGAGCCTCCGCCGTTAAAGCAATCTATGCAGCCCATGCTGGATGTGGAAATGCCGGCAGATACCTATTGGCCTACCGAGATCTGGCGCACATCCACGCCAGAAGAACAGGGGATGGATTCCCAAATTCTTCTGCAAATGTTGGATTACATTGATGAGCGACAAGCCAATATCCACAGCATTATTATTGTCCGCCACGGTTATATTGTGGCTGAGATATATTTCCATCCTTTCGATAAACATACTCCGCACTATATTAATTCCTGCGCTGCCAGCTTTACCTCCGCGCTGGCGGGGATTGCAGTGCAAGAGGGTTACCTTGAGGGTGTCGAAACCCCGGTCTTGGATTTTTTCCCAGAGCGTGATATTGCAAATAACGATAGACGTAAAGAGGAGATGACATTGGAGCATCTTTTGACAATGTCCTCCGGGATGAATTGGCCTGAGTTTGGTTATAGCCCCAGTTCCATCTTTGTCCTTTCTGAGATGTTTGCCAGTGATGATTGGGTGCAATATGTGCTAGACCGGCCGATGGCAGTGGACCCCGGTAGCCTCTATAACTACAACTCTGGGGGAGCGCACCTGGTGATGTCTATTGTCCGGCAAGCCACGGGGATGTCGTCCCCAGATTTTGCACAGGAATACCTTTTTAAGCCCTTGGGGATCTCGGATTATGTTTGGTCCACAGATCCCCAGGGGCTTCTTTATGGTGGCGGTGAACTGGTGATGCGTCCTCGTGATATGGCAAAGTTTGGCTATCTCTATTTACGCCAGGGCGTTTGGAACCAGCAGCAGATTGTCCCGGCTGCGTGGGTCGCAGCTTCTGCTGAACCGGCTATTCAAGGCAAGCATGGTTATAGTTACGGCTATATGTGGTGGGTGCATCAGGATGGTTTCTACCACGCCCGTGGTTTTAGAGGCCAGCGGATTTTTGTCGCGCCGGAGCAGGATATCGTTGCGGTCTTCACAGCGCAGGTTGATTCTGATGCGCTGGAGGTGCTGCCTGATTCCTTGATGGAATACTTCATCCTGCCGTCCGCGAAGTCCTCTGACCCTCTGCCCGAAAATCTGGATGCTTCTAGTAAATTACGCTCCCATATTGATGTGTTGGCAGCCCCCGAAGCATTGCCGGTTTCTCCTTTGCCGGAGATAGCGTTACGTATCTCTGGTAACACCTATAAACTGGCGGATAACGACTATGGATGGGAATCTATCACCCCCGTCTTTGTTGCGGGTGAGTCTCATGCCGTCTCCGTTCTAACTATCAAAGGTAAGAGGCCGGAGTTCGTGATTGGGTTGGATGGCGTATACCGGGTCAATGATGCTTTCCAGACCATAGATGCCGGTGAACAGATCGCGCTTAAGGGCTATTGGATGGGTGAGGATACCTTTGTGATGGATATGCAATCCCTTATTGGTTATAAGTATGAGGTACGTATAGTCTTCGATAGCCAAGGCGCAGATTTTACATTAAAGAGCATGCTAGGATTGGAAATTATTCGGGGTGAGGTAGTGAAATAACATGTGCGTTGCATATAGCCGTATCTGATACCGGTCAGCCCGCCGTATAATAAATCCTCCTATTTTTATCTTTTCAGGGAACTTTTTACCTGCATAAAACGTCTATTCTATAGAGCAGTAAAAAGTTCTATAAAATAGGAGGATAATTGTAATGCAGAACTTGCTACGTAGCTTTTTGTTAGGGGTAGCTTTAATCAGTCTGGTCGGTTGTGGTGGGGATATTGTGAATCCTGGGCCTGCGGGTGTCAGTGCCCAATCGGAACTGCCGAGGGATACTGTGCCGGATGTCGTGCCTGATGACCTGGTCACGGTTGTGGACGGCAACAGTGACTTTGCATTTGAGCTATACCGGCACTTAAGCATGCAGGCCGGTGATGGTGCCGGTGCACAGAATGTGTTCTATTCCCCTCATAGTATCTCTATAGCCTTGGCGATGACCTATGCCGGAGCGCGTGGGGACACAGAACAGCAGATGGCGGAGACGTTGCATTTCACGCTTCCCCAGGAACGCTTGCATTCAGCCTTTAACGCGCTGGACCTGGAACTTGAGAGTCGTGGTGAGGGTGCCGAGGGCAAAGATGATAAGGGTTTCCGTCTCAATGTCGTAAATGCCATCTGGGGCCAGGTGGACTATAAGTTTTTGCCTGAGTTCCTGGATACGCTGGCCCAGAATTATGGGGCCGGGCTGCGGCTGGTGAATTTTGTCGGTGCTACTGAGGAGGCCCGTGTCACTATCAATGACTGGGTGAGTGAGCAGACGGAGGGGCGCATCAAAGACTTGATCCCCACCGGTATGCTTACGTCTTTAACCCGGTTAGTGCTCACAAATGCCGTTTATTTCAACGCTGCCTGGGCCACGCCTTTTGAGGAGTATATGACCCAGGATGGCGATTTCTATCTGCTGGATGGTAGCCCTGTCACTGTGCCACTGATGCAACAGACCCACGATTTCCGTTATATCGAAGGAAGCGGTTACAAGGCTGTGGAGTTACCTTATGATGGGTATGAGCTTTCTATGTTTGTGGTCTTACCTGACGAGGGGCAGTTCTCCGCTTTTGAGGATGGTTTGGATTTTGATACCCTGGCACAGGATATGCAGAACGGTAATTACCGGCAAGTGGCGTTGACGTTACCCAAGTTTGAGTTTGAATCGGAGTTCAACCTTTCCGGTGAACTCGAGGCTCTGGGGATGGTTGATGCATTTTCCGCTGATGCCGATTTCTCAGGTATGGACGGTACTCACGAGCTTTTTATCAGTGAGGTCATCCACAAGGCTTTTGTGGCCGTTGATGAAGAGGGCACCGAAGCCGCCGCTGCCACGGCAGTAGTTATGGAAGCGAAGGGGATGCCTCTTGAAGAGACGCCTGTGGAATTTAAAGTTGACCGGCCTTTCTTGTTCTTCATCCAGGACATCAAAACCGGCGCAATCTTGTTCGTCGGTCGAGTTGTCAATCCGGCGTAACTTGTGTTACCCAGACCTGGCAGGTTTTCTTAAACCTGCCAGGTCTATTTCATAGATAGCGTCATTCCGAACGAAGTTGAGGAACACGTCATTCCGAACGAAGTTGAGGAATCCAGACCTTTCGACTTCGCTCAAGGTGACGGGGAATACGTCATTCCGAACGAAGTTGAGGAATCCAGACCTTTCGACTTCGCTCAAGGTGACGAGGGGGGTGTCATTCCAAACGAAGCTGAGG
>JAFGKB010000223.1 GCA_016928755.1 Anaerolineae bacterium
CGCGCTATCCGTCATGCCGAGCGAAGCCGAGGCATCTAGACCCTTCGCTACGCTCAGGGTGACGGGTTCGTTGGGCCGAGCGTGGTCAAGAAATCCGTCATGCCGAGCGAAGCCGAGGCATCTAGTCTAGATCCTTCGCTACGCTCAGGATGACAGGTCTGTTGGGTTGAGCGTGGTCGGGAAGTCCGTCATGCTGAGCGAAGCCGAAGCATCTCGCGCTATCCGTCATGCCGAGCGAAGTCGAGGCATCTAGTCTAGATCCTGCGCTACACTCAGGATGACATATCTGTTAAATTAGGAGGTTGAATGATGCGGAAGCATATACATTGTGTGGTACTTTTAGTGTTAGCACTAAGCCTTTCTTTAGCGTCTTGTGGCCTTGGTCCATCAGATACACCACAGCGGGTTCTCAATGTGGGTATGTTGTTGGCTCAAGGTGGTTTAGGCGACCGTTCTTTCAACGATTCAGCCTATGCCGGTTTACTGGCCGCCCAACAAGAATTAGATATGCGCTTTGAGACGGTGGACTTCACAACGGATGAGGCCAACTTAGCCGCGTTGCGGGAATTTGCACAACAAGAATATGACCTGATTATTGGGGTTGGGTACGAGTGTGCCGGTTATATCACTACCCTGGCCCCCGAGTTCCCCGAACGTAACTTTGCCCTTATTGATACGGTCGTTGATGCGCCAAATGTCGCTTCAGTCATCTATCGCGAGCAAGAAGGCGACTTTATCATGGGCGCCCTGGCGGCAATGTTAACCCAGAGTAAAAAAGTCGGCTTTATCGGTGGCGTAGATATAGACATCATCCGCCGTATTGAGGGTGGCTTTACACAGGGCGTCGCGTACCAGGATGCTGCCGTTGTGGTTATCTCAGATATGGCCGGGACATTCTCCGATGCCGAAATCGGTAAGCAGTTGGCCCTGGAACAATATGCCCAGGGAGTGGACGTAATCTACAATGCTGCCGGCCGTACCGGGTTAGGTATTATCGAAGCCGCCAAAGAACTGGACCAGTTGACCATTGGCACCAGTGGCGACCAGCGTTACCTTGCTCCTGGTAATGTTGTCGGCAATCGTCCTAAACGTGTCGATACCGCAGTGCTGGCTCTCATTCGTGAAGTGCAGGCGGGTGAATTTGTGCCGGGGACCCGCTCTTTGGGATTGGCCGAAGAAGGTCTCACCCTAGGGCCTTTTGATGAAACCTTAGTCACTCAAGAGATGCTGGCCCAACTAGAGGTTCTCAAGGAGCAAATCATCGCCGGTGAAATTAAAGTAGAGGTCTCGGAAGGTAATTAATAGCTGTCTATGGGAATAATACGCACTTGGTTATATAAAAGCCTGCGCAACCGGTTTTTAGCTGCTACTTTGAGCATTGTCTGCATTTCTTTGGTAACATTAGGCGTATTGGCTTTCTATGTTGCGCGCCTGGAAATGTACTCCGAGGTACAGCGGCGTAATGAGCAATTATCGAGACTCTTGGCCCGTGATTTGGCCATCCACTTTGATATGCTCGCCGATAATTTACGCCTTTTCAGTTACCAACTGGAGGAAAGCGACGCGGATTTAGCACTCAAGGCCCGGTTGTTTCTGGAACTGCGCCGGAATGCCCCGCTGACCTACCGTGCCCTATATCTCTTTGACGCTACCGGAGAATTAATTCTTCATCTTAGCGAGCCTTTAGCTGCTTTATTGAACATTGAGACGATAGAGGAAATCACTAACCGCCCAGCTATCTCGGTGCCTTCGGATGTGCAGGCTGCGTATACCAATGTGAGTAAAAATTCAGTGTACATTTCGCCGGTCTGTTTTGAGTGTGTCGATCTGACGCCGGTGCTGTATATGGCAATTCCTTTACAGTCACCAGCCGGACAGGTCGTGGTTGCCGAGATTGACTTGCGTGATACCTGGCGGCAGTTTGACGCGGTGCATATGGGGCAGACTGGGCAGGTTTTTATAGTCTCTGAAGAGGGGATAATTATTGCGCATCCTGAGCGCGCTTACATCGGTCAAACCATTGACCCGGCCTTACGTCCGGTACTTGCCGGCTATGTGGGCCAGGCCCGGTATACAGATGCTAATACTCAGCGCGTAATGTTGGCTGCCTATACCCCGGTCAGTTTAACGACCCGGTGGGGGTTAGTCGTTGAGCAGGCGGAAGGTGAAGTTTTATCTTACCTTAGCCCCATTATCAGCAGCACATTATTCATCGTATTTGTAGCCAGTATCTTGACTCTATTGATCAGCCTCTTGGTAACCCAGAGTATTGTCCGGCCCTTACGCAATCTGGCCTGCGTTACCCAGGACATAGCCCGTACCGGGAATCTGAACCAGCAACTTAACGTCAAGGGGGAGGATGAAATTGCCCAATTGGCCCATGCCTTTAACCAGATGATTATCAGTCGTCGGGAATCTGATGCCGCAGTTCACAAACTTAATGCTCTGTTAGAGTTACGTGTTGCCGAGCGCACTTCGGAGTTGGCGTCCCTCAATGAAGACTTACAAGAGTTAATCTATGTAGCGTCCCATGATTTGCGCACACCGGTACGGGGAGTTATTCAAATTTCTGAGTGGTTAGCACAAGACTATGGGGCACTTCTGCCCGATGAGGGGCATGAGATGTTGGACTTGCTTTCCCGGCGTGCACACCGCATACACTATTTACTTGATGGTCTGTTAAAATATATTAAAATCGGGCGGCATACTTATAAGACTGAACCGGTAAACCTTGACGAACTCGTGGCCGAGGTTGTGGACGCGCTATCCTTACCGGACCATATCCAGGTTGTGATTGTCCCACATCTACCGGAGGTCACCGGCGTTAAAAAGTATTTTCGGCTGGTATTTGAGAATCTGTTAACCAATGCCTGCGCCTTTATGGACAAAGTCGATGGACAGGTTAAAATAGCGAGTAGGGATGGTGGCGTATATTGGGAGTTTAGTGTGAGTGATAACGGCCCAGGGATTGACGCCGCCTACTTTAATAAGATATTCCAGATCTTCCAGACGTTAGTGCCTCGAGATGAGCTTGAACGGTCAGGGGTGGGATTGGCCGTAGTCAAAAGAATTGTCGAGACCTGGGGGGGGAAGGTTTGGGTAGAATCCATTGTGGGAGAGGGTAGTACATTCTTTTTCACATATCCTAAGGAGGGGGATTGATGCGGAGCGCCAGACCCATTTTACTTATTGAGGATGATCGTGTAGATGCTATGACGGTCAGACGTGCACTTCGAGATATTCATGTCACCAATCATCTGGTGGTTACCAGTGATGGTGTGGCGGCTTTGGAGTATTTGCGCGATCCTAATAACCAACAGCCGTGCATTATCCTGTTGGATTTGAATATGCCCCGTATGAATGGTATAGAATTCTTACGAGCCATCAGAAACGATGTCCATCTGTGCCATCTTCCGGTCATTGTCTTGACTACCTCCGGGGATGAACAGGATCGCATGAATAGCTTTAACTTGGGTGTCGCGGGCTACATGCTAAAACCGGTTAGTTACAATCAATTTGTAGAAGTCGTCAGAGCTATCGACTTCTACTGGACCTTAAGTGAATTGCCGCCGGAGGCGTAAATGGTTGATAAACCTGTGAAACTCCTATTGGTTGAAGATGACAAAGTTGACCGTATGTCATTTGAGCGTTTCGTAAAGCATCAGAATCTGCCTTATGATTATACACTCGCCGGGTCTGTGGCTGAGGGCAAAGCCATCCTCCAGCAAAACACTTTTGATATTGTCTTATTGGATTTCCAGTTAGGTGATGGGACTTCGTTGGAGTTATTTGACGCTGTCGGGTCTGCGCCCATCGTGATCATCACGGGCAGTGGCGATGAGACCGTCGCCGTCCAGGCTTTAAAAGCCGGGGCCTATGATTATCTGATTAAAGACCCCCAAGGGCATTATTTAATGGCGCTGCCGGTGACTGTAGATAATGCTATCCGACGGAATCTTGCTGAGCGGGAATTGCAAGAATACCGGGTACGCTTGGAGTCTTTGGTGGCCGAACGTACCCGTGATTTAATGGCCGCCAATGAACGTCTCCGTGCGGAAGCAGCAGAACGCCAACGGATTGTTGATGCATTGCAAGAAAGTGAGAACCGCTACCGGAGTTTATTTTATAACAACCATTCGGTGATGTTGCTCATAGAGCCTGATACCGGCGTTATCGTGGATGCTAATCCTGCTGCGTGTGTCTTTTATGGCTATAGTCATGAAGAGTTAGTTGGTATGCAGATTACGAACATTAATACACTGAGTCAGGAAGAAGTCTCTGCGGAGATGCGGGCTGCCAATATGGAACAGCGGCAGCTATTCAATTTCCGCCATAAACTGGCGAATAATGAAGTGCGAGATGTCGAGGTTTACAGCGGCCCTATTGTAATAGAAGATACTCAGTTTTTGTATTCCCTGGTTCATGATATTACCAAGCGACGTAAAGCCGAGGCTGCGTTACAAGAAGAAAGAGCTTCCCTGGCCCGGCGGGTTGAAGAGCGTACCGCAGAATTACGCGCGGCTAATGCGGAGTTAGAGCGTGTGGGGCGGTTAAAGGATGAATTCCTGGCCAATATGAGCCACGAACTGCGCACTCCTCTGAATGCCGTCCTAGGTATGTCCGAGGGCCTTGACTTGGGCGTCTATGGTTCACTAAACCTCCGCCAACATAACGCCCTGCGCACCATCCATAAAAGTGGTGAACACCTCTTGGCCCTGATTAACGATATCTTGGATGTGTCTAAGATTGAGGCCGGCAAACTAGAGCTGGATATTGAGACGGTGCCGGTAGACTCAGTGTGTATCGGCAGTCTGGCGTTTATCAAGCAGATGGCCCAGGAGAAAGGTCTGCGGGTCTCTACTGTTTTTGACCCCGCTGTGCAGACTTTACAGGCTGACTCCCGGCGTCTTAAGCAAATCCTGGTTAATCTCTTGAGCAATGCCGTTAAGTTCACGTCTGAGGGCGGTGAGATCGGTCTAACTGTGGAGGGGGACGCGGAGCACGGCGTTGTGCATTTTATAGTTTGGGATACCGGGGCCGGCATCGCCCCGGAGAAGATAGGGGATCTCTTTCAACCCTTTGTGCAATTAGATAGTCGCCTTACCCGCGAGCACTCCGGGACCGGCCTTGGTTTAACCTTGGTACAGCGTCTCGCCGAGTTACACAGGGGGAGTGTGACCCTGGAGAGTGCGGTCGGTAAAGGCAGCCGTTTCACCGTCTCGTTGCCCTGGCAAGAGCGTTATCCGTTACATCAGGAACCGGTAGTACCTGACACTGTCGTGACCACAGAATCTTTCCCCTATCCTGTAGTTCTGGATAATGCCCGGATTTTATTGGCTGAGGATAATGAAGCCAATATAGAGATTATGCTAGATTATTTACAGGCTAAGGGATATGCGGTTGCCGTGGCACGCAATGGGCGACAGTCCCTGGAACTGGCTTCTGAATTCCAACCTGACTTAATTATTATGGATATTCAGATGCCGGAGATGGATGGTTTAGAGGCTACCCGGCGCATTCGGCAGGACCTAACCTTACACAACATCCCTATCATTGCTCTCACTGCGCTGGTTATGCCCGGTGACCGGGAACGTTGTCTTGAAGCTGGCGTTGATGTCTATTTCAGCAAACCGGTATCTTTAAATGTCTTAAATGATAAAATTATCGAATTATTAGTACACCCTTAAGATATAAACGATGA
>JAFGKB010000035.1 GCA_016928755.1 Anaerolineae bacterium
ATTGTGACCGGCCCGGAGGATTTCAAGGTACTAACGACCATTGCTAATGGTGTGGTTGTGGCACGAGATGGCAAGTTAGTTAATCCTATTGAAATCCCTGACCACGACCCGGTATTATTGAATACCTTCCATTTGAAGGCCCCGGTTACGGCAGGTGATCTGGTTATTGTCGCTCAAGAGGGGGCCTCGGCGGCTCATGTTCATGTGATGCGCACACTCCCCTGGATCCCGGTTACCGAGGGTGGGGAGGCCGACCTCCCGGTTAAGGATGGGTATATAGCAGCGGATACCGAGCAAGACCTCTTACACATCGCTGTTGTTGAGCGACATCACAAGACAGGGAATATCGGTAAGGCGTTTATCGGTGGTTTTGGGCTTAAACGTGGGGCTATTGCTTCCAGTATTGCTCATGACAACCATAATATCGTCGTGATGGGTGTCGAGCCAGAGGATATGGCTATCGCTGCTAACTACGTCGCCGAGATGAAGGGGGGTGTTGCCTTGGTCGATGGCGGTAAGGTAGTCGCGGCCATTGAACTCCCGATTGTCGGCTTGCTCTCTGATTTGGATGCCTGGGCCTTAGCCGAAAAACGCCAGGAGGTATTGGCCCAGGCTATGGAGATGGGCTGCGCTGTACCAGAACCCTTTATGTTCCTTTCCTTTATTACTTTGGCCGCCCTCCCCGCCTATGCAATTACCGACAAGGGTTATGTGGACTGCCTAAAACAGGAACTTGTCGATCCGGTCCTTGCCTGGAAATAAGCAGTCGAGTTGTTAACTTACCGGCTGTAGGATAGGTTATTAACATAACTCTCGGTTTCGATAGAAACCGGGAGTTGTTTATATTCGGTTGGGACTGCTTATAATGGGTTTTACATCCAGACCAGTGTAGTTTGACTTTTTCCCTATACATTGTACGATATTCTATAATAACGTGTGTTTAAATGAAGAGACTCTTTTCTTAATGTTGTATGTTCATTCTGTTGATTTTCAGTATTGAAAGGCTCTAACCAAAAGGTATTAACCGAAAGGCGTTAACCCTTATGCATAAACCCACGTTTGAATATACACTGAGTTTGCTGCGGCAGATGTTAGGCCCCGATGCCAACTTCCGCCCTGACCAGTGGGAGGCCATTGAAACGGTCGCCGTCAAGCGGCAGCGGCTCCTGGTGGTACAGCGCACCGGTTGGGGAAAGAGCATGGTCTATTTCCTGGCCACCAAGCTGCGGCGTGAGTCCGGTGCCGGGCCGACTCTGCTAATCAGCCCCTTGCTCTCCCTGATGCGCGATCAGATCAAAATGGCAGAGAGCATCGGCCTGCGTGCCGGCACTATCAACAGCGCAAACCGTGCCCAATGGGATGCGGTGGAGGCTGACCTGGTGGCCGGTAAATGTGATATCCTCCTGGTCTCACCGGAAAGATTGAGCAACCCGCGTTTCCTGGGATCGGTCTTGCCCAAAATAGAGGGCCGGGTGGGTCTCTTCGTCGTCGATGAGGCTCACTGTATCTCCGATTGGGGTCACGACTTCCGCCCTGATTACCGGCGCATCGTGCGTATCTTACAACATTTGCCCAAAGGCATCCCGGTTCTCGGCACCACTGCTACGGCCAACGACCGTGTGGTGGACGATATACAAGCCCAACTGGGCCAGAAGCTCGTCGTGATGCGTGGCCCGCTGGTGCGTACTTCCCTGCGGCTTCAGAGCTTGCGGATTGATGGCCAGCCGGAACGCTTGGCTTGGCTGGCGAAATACCTGCCTAAATTCCCCGGCAGCGGCATTGTCTACTGTTTAACCGTGGCCGATACGCAGCGGGTGGCTAAGTGGCTGCGCTCTCGTGGCATCCGTGCCGAAGCTTACTACGGCCAGTTAGCGACGGATATCCGGATCGAGCTAGAGGACGCGCTGCTGAAGAATGAGGTCAAGGCCCTGGTGGCGACGGTCGCCCTGGGGATGGGGTTCGATAAACCCGACCTCGGCTTTGTTATCCACTTCCAGCGTCCCGGCTCTGTTGTTGCCTACTACCAACAGGTCGGACGTGCCGGACGTGCAGTTGACCGGGCTTATGGTATCCTGTTAAGTGGTACTGAGGATGACGAAATTCAGGATTACTTTATTAAGAGCGCGTTTCCTTCGCCGGTATGTATGGAGACCGTTGTGGAGACGCTGGAAAAATACGGGGAGCTTTCTATCAAACAACTGCTAAACCATATGAACTTCTCTCATCGTACTGTCGAGCAAGCCTTGAGCCTGTTGGAACTGGAGGGGGCTGTAGGTCTTAACCGTGAATCGCAGCCCAAGCGCTACTTCCGTACCCTGAATCCCTGGCGGGTAGACCGGGAGCGTATTGAGCGGGTCACCAAGTTACGGCGTGATGAGTTGGCCCAGATACAAGCGTATGTGGATTATGAGGGTTGCTCAATGGAGTTCCTGGCCCGTGCCCTGGATGATCCCCAGGCCAAGCCGTGCGGTAAGTGTGCCAACTGTGTGGGGCGCAGGCTGCCGGCCCAAGTGGAGACCGGACTTGTTGCCGCCGCTGTGGATTTCTTAAAACACGAGGCCCTGGTTATCGAGCCGCGCAAGATGTGGCCCAAAGATCTCTTCCCTAATATAAAAAAGGTGAAGATACCGGAGGAGATGCGGACCGAATTAGGGCGCGCACTGTGTTGTTATGGGGATGCCGGGTGGGGAGCTTGTGTGCGTGAGGGAAAGTATGTGGACCACCATTTTAATGATGAGCTGGTAGATGCTGCTGCGGAGCTGATCCTTGAGCGTTGGCAGCCTAATCCCGGTCCGGAATGGGTCACGGCTATCCCTTCCCGCCGTCATCCCAAGCTGGTTTATGACTTTGCCCGGCGGTTATCCGGCAAGTTATCCTTGCCCTTCGTCCCTGTTTTGGATCGCACGGCAAATGCACCCGAACAGAAGGAGATGGCCAACAGCTTTATGCAGGCGCGCAATGTAAAGGATTCTCTCAGAGTACTTGCGGGGACAATTAACCCGGCCCCGGTTCTACTGGTTGATGATATTGTAGATTCCCGGTGGACCTTTGCGGTTGCCGGTTGGTTGTTACGCCAACGGGGGTGTG
>JAFGKB010000036.1 GCA_016928755.1 Anaerolineae bacterium
CTGTCATCAGAATCGGCAATAAAGAAGACGGCTAATGTCTCCAGGAAAACCATTGTCAACTGTTGGCGGCATAACGGCCCGACATGGTAGACAAAGTTCGAGGCGGTATAGCCTAAAGCACACAGTATGGGTACAAAGACCTCACCGGTACGACGATGGACGGTCCAGCCGATAAGGGCCGCCGTCAGCAATGTGATCACAAATGCCAGCAGCCGTCCTGCCAGCAGCCGTTTCCCCAAAATCGGGAAGAGTAACATGGTCAAGATGTGGAAAAACGGTGGATAATTTGAGGAATAGAAGGGATAACTCTGCCCATCACGATAGGGCCACTCTCCCTGGCTGTGGAGCACCGAATCATAAAGCTCAAAGCTCTCACCTTGGTCGTAGTCATACGGCCAGCGGAAGAGATCTACCGCGTAAGCAACGTAAACACCCAAGTAAGCCAGGAAGGCCAGGATTGCCAGTGCCATTAGCACTCGTGCTACCCAGACTTGGGCTGTTTGGTTACCGGCTACAGAGAAGAAAGGTGCAGCTTGATAACGTGGCTCCTTTTGTTCCGCTGCCGGGACATTGCCCAAGCGTAGCAAGGGGACCCCGGTTAAGGCAGCCAGGAATCCTGCCAATAACAAGGTTCGTTCAAAGGGGCCAATCCCCCCCCAGGCACCGGCTCCCAACCGGCCTAAGATTAAGAGCGCTAAGTCACCACCCAATCCCAGTGCAATAATACCCATTCCAAGTTGTCGTTTTGTAATCATGCTGGCATTATAACGGATTTTTTCTGTGTCACCATTTTAGAAGTTTTGCTATATTGATAAGAGACGTTACATAGGTGCAACGCACTTAAGAAAGTGCAATGCACCTTTTTACAAAAGAAACGTAAAAAAAGGGATTTTTTATTAATCACAAATTTGACTATTGACAAAATGTGAATAGTATCATATAATAATAGTCGGAGGTGAGAATATATGCCGAGAGGACATCGCAGAGGTGGTGGACCACGACACCGTTGGGGCCGCCGGATGAGGATTGTCGAGCCAATGTTGCTTTTACTGATGGCTAAGAAATCCGCGCATGGTTATGGATTAGTAGAACAGTTAGCTTCGGTCTTTGGCCTTCTGGAACTTCCACCTCAAACGGTCTATCGTGCGTTACAGGGCATGGAAGACTCCGGGTGGATTACGGCCAAGTGGGATATGGATGCCGGACAAGGCCCACCACGCAAGGTATACAGTATCACTTCTGAAGGTCTGAGCGCATTGCAGAATTGGGCCGATGAAATGGAGATGTTACGCGGGATGTTGGATGCTTTTACCAGTCATTACCGTAAACTCAATGAGTGAGATCAAATTTTAAGGATAGAAAAGGAGGTGTTGAAGATGTTTTTTAGACGATTATGGCGCAATCGAACATTAAGAAACCGTGTATGGCTTTACCCGCCACGTAGAGGCTCCCATCCCCGAATTGCTCGACCACCTCGACTACCAATTCTTCCTATACCGCCACTAACCCCACGGGGTTTCTTGCGACGGCAACGCAGGTTCTTACGCCGTGCTCGACGTGGACCTAATTGGTAAGTAATTAACATAAACGCCCCCGGGGACGGGGGCTTAGAGCAAGTAAACATAATTGGTAAATGGGTAACATCATGAACGCCTTCAGAGATGGGGGCTTGGAGTAAATTATAACCTGTAGGACGACTTGGTAAGTTGTCGATTCTAAGGAGGAAATTAAATGTTTGGTTATGGTTATCGTGGCTTCGGAGGGCGGCGCTATCAAGGACGCGCCCGCTGGCCACATATGTATCCAGGAGGATGGCGAGGATGTGGATGGGGCAATGGCCCGTGGATGGGTGGCCCAGGAGGATATTGGGGCGCAATGGATGCCGACTATGGTCCCTATCCCCAGGACTACTCGTGGGATGCCGGCGTCTCGCAAGATGAAATCGCTGCATTGCGCCAGGAAGTAAATGCCCTGCGCGCACAGGTTGAAGAAGCTCTAAATCGCTTAACACGACAAGAGTCGTAGCATATATATCAGGAGGAATTACTCTAATGAAAATAGTTATCAGTGCATCTGCACCAATGTTGGACGCACCCGTAGACCCGCGTTTTGGACGTTGCTCATATTATCTCTTTGTGGATACTGATACCGGTAGATTTGAAGTACAGGAAAACACGGCTGCTTTAAGTGGCGGCGGGGCCGGAATCCAGGCTGCCCAGACCATTGTTAATGCGGGAGCTGCCGCAGTAGTTACCGGCAATGTGGGTCCTAATGCCTACCAGGTGCTTAACGCTGCTAATATTCCGATATACTTGGTTGCGGGAGTTAGTATCCGTGAGGCCGTCAATGCCTATAAAATGGGCCAATTACCGCAAGCTTCAGATGCAACCAATTCAGCCCATAGCGGAATGACTCCTCCCCCTGCGCCAACGTCTCCCCCATCGGAAATAGATGCGCTTCGCGCTGAGGTCGGTGAGCTACGGGAAGTCATGGCAAAGCTTTTGACTAAAATTGACGAGATAGCAAAGTAAGCTACTAATCGGGCCTGAGTAATTAACCCTTCCAGGGAGCAAAAATAGTCTCGCTTCCTGGAAGGTAAATGGCTTGAGTGAGGAAGGGGATAAGGATGAGAGAAGAAAACGTTGTGTTGTATGACAGTAAAGATAGTATTGAGAAACCTGGTGGTAGTGAGACACCGGTTATCATTGATGTAGAACCGGAGCCGGTTAACATCCGTTCTCCATCTTTATCCCCACGCACTGATAAGGCTGTAGAACTGGTCCAGAAAGGTATTATTGTCCTGGGTGAAGTTCTGCGCCTGGCATCCAGTATTGTACAAATTAAGGATAACCTACGTCTAGCTACTAGATCAGATACTGCCAGACTTCGAGATACAGCTCCCCAGGTCTCAAATTACTACTCTGCTGTTGGTAAATGTGGACGTCAGCGGCGCAGTCGTCGCCGCCGTGGTAGGGAATGAAGAAAGGAGTATAATCATGCAGACACGAGGTATTGGTATTGGACGAGGTGGACAAGGCCAGGGGCAAGGTGGCGGTAATAAACCAGGCTCAGGCCCTAGTGGATATTGCGTCTGCCCAAGTTGTGGTTACCGCACACCTCACACCAGGGGCGTGCCATGTACAGCACAGAACTGCCCTAATTGTGGCAAGCCCTTAGTAAAAGAATAATAAATAAGTTTTGGAGGAAATATATATGCGTATAGCTATTGCTGCTGATGATGCCCGTGGCCTGGATAGCGTGGCGGCACATCACTTTGGACGTTGCCCTTACTATGTTTTTGTCGATATAGAGGGAGATGACATCAAAGCTGTCGAAGTTTTTGAGAACCCATACTTTAATAATCATTCCCCTGGTACAGTTCCAGTATTTATCCAGGAACACAAGGCTGAGGTTATGATTGCCGGGGGGATGGGACGCCGGGCCATCGCATTATTTGAGCAATATGGTATTCAACCCTACACCGGGGCCGCCGGCACCGTGCGCCGCGCATTAGAACAGTATCACGGTGGCGCGTTAGTGGATGCACAACCGTGCAGCCATGATGACGAAGGCCACGAACACGGCCATGACCATGCCGAGGGGGAGGGCCACGAGGGCGAAGAAGGGGAAATTAAGCGACTGCGCGAAGAGGTCTCAGCATTAAAACAGCAAATCGAAGACGCAGCAGCACGCCTCGGTTAGTTGTCAAAACTACAATAGGCTTTCCAGGAAGCAACCTTTCAATGAGCTAAGAAGCTTCCTGGAAGGTCTTTAGAGGATATAAATATGATACGTTTAACATGTATTACTAATGACGAAGCCCCCGCATCTTTTCACATAGAACACGGCTTCGCGGTATGGATTGAAAGTGATCATGGCAATATACTTTTCGATACCGGGAGTAGCTCCGAAGCTCTACTCTATAATATGCAACAATTAGACCTCAACCCGGCGAAAATAGATGCAGTTATCCTGAGTCATGCCCATGATGACCATACCGGTGGCTTGGAAGGACTTATCCCCTACCTTAAGCCCAATACGCCTCTCTATGCCAATGCGACGCTTTTCCGTAACCGTTACTCTAATCACGGAGACGGGCCGCTTTATCGGGGCATTAAGCTCTCCCAGGGAGAACTGGCCCAACATATGGCATTACACCTAAGTGATGATCCCCAAGAGGTAATGCCGGGTATCTGGACCACCGGAGCCATTACCAACAGGCCAGAACCGGAAGGCCGCAGTGCCCGCCATACAATTATTGAGGAAAGCCAACATATACCCGACCCGTACAGCGATGACCTATCCCTGGTCATAGAGAGCAGCGATGCTCTGTTTTTGCTCTGTGGCTGTTGCCACGCCGGGCTGTTAAACACTATATATCATATTCAAACCCGGTGGGATAAGCCTATTTCGGGTCTGGGTGGTGGCACTCATCTCAAGGGAGCCACCGAAGAGACAATGGCACGCACCATTTCCAAAGTGTTAGCAATGGAAAATCTGCGTCTGGTGTGGCTGGCCCACTGTTCCGGCGAAGATTTTATCGAGAAGATGGGAGAAGCGTTGGAACCGGAGAGATTTAAACACGGGCTGGCCGGGGATGTGATTAGAATTTGTAATGGACTACCTACATTGATGGAGTCATAGTAGCAAGTTATATCAATAGTAAACAGTAAAACAGGTCCTTCGCAATTTCTTAATTGCGTAACACCTGTTTGTGAGGGAGTATATAATATATGCGTATCGCAGTTGCCAGCGGCAAGGGTGGAACTGGGAAGACCACTGTTGCCATCAACTTAATATTATCCATCGCTCAATTGCCAGAAATAGACCGTCCCGCTAAACTGGTCTTCCTGGATTGCGATGTTGAAGAGCCTAATGCCCATCTATTTCTAAATCCTGACCTGACTCGCCAGGAAGAGGTGGGGATTCAATTGCCGGAGGTAGACTTCACAAAATGCACTTTCTGTGGGAAGTGCGCCGAGGTCTGTGTTTACCACGCGATAGCGGTACTGGGACAACAGGTGCTTGTTTTCCCCCAACTTTGTCATGGTTGCGGTAGTTGTACCTACAATTGCCCGGAACAGGCGATCCACGAAGTCTTAAAACCTACCGGGAAGCTGGAATGGGGGACAAGGACAATTGACGGCACAATTTTACAATTTGGTCGTGGGGTTATGAATATCGGGGAAGCTATGGCTACTCCCATTATTCATCAACTGAAGAGCCAGGCACTAAAAGATATCCCCTTAGTTAACGGTACAAACAACCAAGATGGTTTGGCAATTCTTGACGCTCCGCCGGGCAATGCCTGCCCGGTAGTGGAGACGATGCGGGATATGGACTTCGTAGTTTTAGTCACCGAACCAACGCCTTTTGGTTTGCACGATTTACGGGTAGCCGTACAGGTTGCCAGGGATGAGTTAAAGCTGCCGGTCGGTGTTGTTATTAACCGCGATGGGGTCGGCGATGACAGCGTCACCCAGTTTTGCGCCGATGAAGGTGTGCCGGTTTTAATGCGTATTCCATTGGACCGGCGTATTGCAGAAGCCTACGCAGAGGGTATTCCCCTTGTCGAGGCACAACCGGACTACCAAGAGGCATTTATTGCACTCTACCAACGCATCAAGAAAGAGGTGACAGCATGAACAATGAACCTAAACAACTGGTCATCCTGAGTGGTAAGGGTGGTACCGGCAAAACCAGTGTTGCGGCTGCCTTGGCGCATATAGCCGCGCAAGAGATGCCGCTATCCCTGGCAGATGCGGATGTGGATGCCTCTAACCTGGACTTGGTGCTAAAGCCGCAACAAAAAGAAGTCCACGAATTCCGCAGCGGTTTGTTGGCGCGCATCGATCCGGATACCTGTATCGCCTGCGGGCAATGCTATGAGGGGTGCCGCTTTGACGCCATCCAACCAGGAGACCCTTATACCATTGACCCTGGAGCCTGTGAAGGCTGCGCCGCATGTTCCTATCGTTGTCCAGTTAATGCCATAGTCTTGGAAGAGCCTACTGTGGGCCAGTGGTTCTATTCCGAGACACCCTATGGGCCGCTTTACCACGCCCACTTATTCGCCGGGGCCGATAATTCGGGAAAATTGGTGACCTTGGTCAAACAGCACGCCCGGTTGCGTGCTCTGGATGATGCCCGCCCGCTGGTGTTGGTGGATGGGCCACCTGGAATCGGCTGTCCGGTGATCTCCGCTGCATCCGGAGCCAGTCTGGCTTTGCTGGTTGTTGAGCCTACTCCAGCAGGGATACATGACCTGGATCGGGTTATCCAAACTACCTATCATTTCGGTGTGCCGGCGATATTGATCATCAACAAGGCAGATTTAAGTCCCACACGAGTCTCTGAGATTGAGGCATATTGCGCAGAACGTGATATTATCATTGCTGCTAAGTTACCCTATGACACCCAGGTCACCGAGGCTATGGTGCAAGGAGACCCGATTACAAAAGCCTATCCCCAGAGCGACATCAGCCAACAACTACACCAGGCATGGGGTATAATAAAAGAAAGTCTAGGGCTAAATAGCATCTAAAGACTTGGAAGCTGTTCTTCGAGAATTTTCTTCTTTGTAGGACAGTTAGCAGATTGTTCTACAAAGAAGACCTGTTTTATTTTATACTACGTAGTAAGGAGTAGTTAAATATGAAGACTTATAAGTTTGAAACCACTGTTCAGGAAAATGGGGATATTCAAATTCCCAAAATATCCAGATTAGCAAATCAGCGTGTTGAAGTCTTCATTGTTGTCAGCCCTCTAATAACGGGTGATAATAATAAAAGCCAAATTATCGAAGACTTCCTTAACAAATGGAGGGGCTTCTTGAAAGGATTTGACCCAGACGAACTAAAATCACAATATCTACTGGAAAAATATCAATGAAGGTTCTTAATTAAGAATCTACAGTCTTGAATCATTCTTACAAAGGATACAGTAATATGATAGTATTCGGACCTGTACCATCACGCAGATTAGGCAGGAGTTTGGGTGTGAATAATATCCCACCCAAGACCTGCACATACGCTTGTGTCTATTGCCAGGTTGGCCGCACGACTCAAATGACCATTCAACGCCAA